>NZ_JAUBSF010000019.1:0-17384 GCF_036704615.1 Microcoleus sp. K4-B3 | reverse complement strand
ATCGATTAATTATTGTAGGGACACGGCAGTGCCGTGTCCTGATTTCTATCGATAACACGACAACGGAGGACACGGCAATGCCGTTTCCCTACCCCAAATTAATCGATTAATTATTGTAGGGACACGGCACTGCCGTGTCCTGATTTCTGCCTGATTTCTGCCTGATTCCGCGCGTTTCTCTATAAACTGTATTTTTATATTTAAAAACGCAAATCTAGCAAAATAGGGTGATTTTTCTGATGTTCTAATTTCTCAGGATTTTGGCCCCAACGCTGAGGATTGTTGATGATGTATTGCCTTTTGCAATTCAAAGTTTTTTCATCGCGGATAATTGATTCGTGAAAACCATCTTGCCAGACAGGAACTTCTGTTGTTTCGCAGAACTTATGAATCAATTTTGTAACAGCACTTTTATAGGAACGGATCGCCGTAGGAATAGAACCGCGAACGGGTTGACCCAATTGTTCGGGGGTAGGGACACGCCTTTGCTGTGCCTTTACCGGGGTATTGTCAACGATCGCCAACAGTCCATGTACATGATCGGGCATAATCACAAAGGTATCTAATTGAAAGCGGGAAAAATGATTGGGAATATCTAACCAACAAATGTGGGCAAGATAACCTAAAAAATTTAATCGCATTTGACCGTCAATCACCTCGCCGAATATACATTGTCGTGCCTCGGTGCAAATGGTAATATGATAAACGCCCGGTTGAGTGTAATCGTATCCTTTAAGACGAACAGAACGGCGGTGGTGTTTTTGTGGGTCGTAAGGCATGGTATGAAAATAGAATAGTAGGAATATAAAAATTGTAGGGAAACGGCACTGCCGTATCCTGATTTCCGGTAACTGCCGTGTCCCCATTTCGGGTAACAGGTAAAATCAACCCGATCGCATATAACGATCGACAACGAGGCTATTGAGGACACGGCAATGCCGTTTCCCTACCCCAAAATAATCGATCGCCCCCGAGGATATAACGATCGACAACAAGGATATTGAGGACACGGCAATGCCGTTTCCCTACCCCAAAATAATCGCTCGCCCCCGAGGATATAACCATCGCCAGATTTGTAGGGAAACGGCACTGCCGTATCCTAATTCCGGGTAACGGGTAAAATTAACTCGATCGGATATAACCATCGACAACGAGGCTATTGAGGACACGGCAATGCCGTTTCCCTACCCCAAAATAATCGATCGCCCCCGAGGATGTAACCATCGCCAGATTTGTAGGGAAACGGCACTGCCGTATCCTAATTCCGGGTAACGGGTAAAATTAACCCGATCGGATATAACGATCGACAACAAGGATATTGAGGACACGGCAGTGCCGTTTCCCTACCCCAAATTTATCGCTCGCGCGATCGGATGTAAGCATCGCCGGATTTGTAGGGAAACGGCACTGCCGTATCCTAATTCCGGGTAACGGGTAAAATCAACCCGATCGCATATAACGATCGACAACGAGGCTATGGAGGACACGGCAATGCCGTTTCCCTACCCCCAAAATTATCGATCGCCCCCGAGGATTTAACGATCGATAACACGGCTATTGAGGACACGGCAATGCCGTTTCCCTACCCCCAAAATTATGGATCGCCCTGTCAGTAACAATATCTTTTGTTTTCGTTGGGTTTTGATTGTCTGTGGGAGGTGCGCTTATGTCCTAGGAGAGTGGAGATGATGATGCAGCGTTGGCTGTTTTTTAAGTTGGCATGATATAGCGTTAGGGTTCCTTTGGCTCTTATACTCGTTAGGGTGCAGTCGTGGTCGCTTCGAGATACGGGGCAACCTCTGTGATTGAACATGACGCGCCGGATTGTGCCGTTTTCTTTTTGCTCGTTGTTTTCATTTACTTGGAGCACTGTTGTTTCTTCTGTATCTATTTGAATTTGCGGTTCTAGGTTTTTCCATTGACTGGCTGGTACTTGGCCTGGGGGAATGTCGGCTGGGTGAACGGCTATTTGTACATTTTCTCCTACTTGTTTGAAGCTGGCTTGCCATGAAATTTTGTCGCGTTTGGCGTTACTGTGGGCAAGTTCCATTGCCGAATAAGCTCGATCGAGCGATACCTTTAAACGCTGGTTGTTGATGAACATTAGCCAAGAGGGGGCGACGATCGCACTAAATATTCCTATGATTAAAATAATTATCAATAGCTCTATCATGGTAAAACCTGCGGCAGGTGTAGTGGCTCTGCCTTTGAGCGTTTTATTTATGGACACGTAGATGCACTCCCTGATATTTAGCTGGCAAAAAAACAGCTAGGAGGAGCTATTTTTTCTTGGGTATATTTTAACTTTTGGGTTTGGGGAGTGTGTAGATCGGTATTTACTGAAAATTTATACCAATTTAAATGCGGGTAAGGAAACGGCAGTCAGGAAATCGCGGTAGGGAAACGGCACTGCCGTGTCCTCTATATCATGTCGCTGGTGCAACCGGAAACGATATCACTACAGCAAATTTGTCGATCGCCCGATCGGATAAATTGCCCGATCGGATAAATTGCCCGATCGGATAAATTGCCCGATCGGATAATTCGCCGATATTGATTCGATCGCCAGGTGTGGATGAGAGTCGATCGCCCGATCGGATAATTCGCGGGTATTGATTCGATCGCCCGGTGTGGATGAGAGTCGATCGCCCGATCGCTAAATTTGCGCTTTTACCCAAGATCGAAAGGCTTTCATGGCGACGTTTCTGCCGGCTGTTTTGCTTTGCTGTAAATACTGGGGGATGAGCTCGGTGATGGGGAAGTTGGGAAACTGGAGACTGCGATCGGACTGTATGTATTTTCCATTTTGCAATACGCTGATTTCCAGGTTTCGGCCGTTGTAGCGCCACAATTCGGGAACTCCTAATGCTTCGTAGTTGTTGAACTGAGTGCGGGAGGTGAGGTCGATTTCTATGGCTAAATCGGGAGGTGGGTCAGTTTCTAAGTCGATGCGGTTTTTGCCTCTGACTGCGGCTTCGTTTTGGATGTAGAAACAGGTATCTGGTTCTACTCCTTGAGCCATTTTTTGATTTTTGAAGGTGGTGGAACCTAGAGGTAAAAATTCGATGTCTAATTCTTCAAGGAGAATTTTTACTAAGTCGCCTATATTTTCTTTGCCAACTTCGTGTTCGGGTAGGGGAACCATGATTTCTAATGTTCCTTTGCTGTATGAAAGTCGGGATGCGCGACTTTCTCCCAATTCTGTTAGTAGGGTTTCAAACATCGGCCAGGTTATGTCTTTGAGTAATAGTTGATTTCCTGGCTGGATGATTATTTGTTTTAGTTCTAGCTGCATATTTTGACTGTTTTAATTAAATTTGAAATATAAAATAATTTAAGTTAATATATTTTAACAATTCGGCACTTATTATGCGGAATTGATGTTAGAGATTAAAACTAAATTTATTTAAAACTAGGGTACAGTCCTGCAATCACTTCCTTCAGCAGTTCGCATTCCTCCTAGGAGAGTTTCCACGATCGCGCACTGCTTTGTACCGCCGCCAACAGGAGAAACTGTGACCACAAGAGGTAATTTTGGATTGGTTGAAGTTTCTGGATCGACTACACCGTTATAATTAAAAGTAAGTGAGGTAGCAGCCGTGCACGGCGCATTTGCAGGACAGCTAGCAGCAGAAAGCTTAACCTGTCCTTGTTTAATTTCGCCTCCACCGTTGAAAGTGACTGTTTGTAGGGGAGGGTTTTGGGTTGGCTCTGTCTTAATTGTAGCTGTTGGCGGGTCAAAAGGAGCAATACTATTAGAGAATGTAATTACTCTATCGCTCTTAGTTCGCTTGGCTTCGCTTTGTGCGGTTCGCAAGGTTTGGAGGACTCGATCGTTCACTGTGCGAACTCTTTGTCTGTTGATGAATGCCAGCCAGCTTGGAGCGGCGATCGAACTTAATATACCTACGATCAACGCTATCACGAGCACTTCTAGAAGCGTGAATCCTCCATCGCCTTTTCTGGATGCAGTTTTGTTGAAATTAGGGCTGGGCTTGGCAGCCGAGTTATGCAAAAGTTTTAATAATATTGGTGGGGTTTTCATGGTAATCTCCTATTGTTTATCGGCGGGCGGCGATGCGGAAATGTGTTTCAGGCATCAGTTACTTTCCTCGCGCGCCTAGACCTTGTACTTGAACGGTTGCTGTTGGGAAATATGCCGAACTGGTTGTTGTGAAATCAGCACCGTTAGCTTGAAGGCGGCGCAGGCTATTTCCTCTGATAGTAACTCTGGCTAAGTTTTTAGATGTATCAACACAAGCATAGAAGCTATTTATACCTTCTGCATCGGTTACTCTTAGGGTTGTTTCTGTCAATGGTTGTGTAGTTTTGAGATTGATAGGATTACCAAGAGCAGTCTGGCATTCAGTTCCTAGCAATGCCGTATCCGAGTTTTTAGTGTGGTCGATGTAGTTAACCAGTACCTGGGGCTTTGTTGCCCCGGATTTAGAATTTTTTAGTCCCGTCGGATCTGTCACATTTACCGTGGGCTTACTAAAGTCAAAGTCTTTACTAAAAGCTGGATCTCGTTGTTGAGTGTCTTTTGTGTCACTATCTTTGTAGTAAGGATAATTAGGATCTGTAGTATCTGTCGCGTTAGGGTCTCTGATTCCATCCGTAATTTCGTAGCGAGCAATGCGGGTAGGACAAGTGCCTCCTGAAGGCTGACACCAAGTAGCGTCGCTGTCTCTAATCTGGTAGTAGGCAACTAATGATAGTACATAGGTGTCGTTGCATTTACCAGGGTTAGTATCGCAATCTTTTGGTTTTACCGTCTTAGCAACTTCTGGGTTAAAAGGAACAGAATTTTTCCTCGGTTGCTGCTTCCAAAATACGAGGATTGGAGTTCCATTAGCAGGAGTAGGAAGTTGGTCTTTGATAGCAGGGATGCCTGTAGGAGTCGTGGTGGGAGTGCTGGTAGTAGCGGGATTATTATCGTAAATATAAATAGCTTGACTCAAATCTTGGGAGATGAAATCAGCGGCGGCCTGAAGGTCTTGCTCGGTATTTGATTTGACTTGTTCTCTCCTGTCGGTATTCAGCATATCGACTACAAAACCGAGCATCGGCGTAATGATTAAAAACGCCATAATTGCTCCGACTAATAGCTCGACCAGAGTCATTCCATTTTCTGTTTGAGTTTGCCCGGAGCGGTTTCGTTGGTGCTGACTTTTTAGAAGCAACCTGAGTAAAGTTTTCATTTTGACGGTTTCCTTTGTCAAATGGGGGGAGCGATTTTAATCTAATAACAAGGAATTTAATTGGTACACTTTTGAGAATCATCTTGGAGGCGAGTGCACAACGATCCATAGGAGGAGGCCTCTCCTGTAGTAGGGGGAATTTGTGATTGCATTACCACCAAAGGCGCTTGAGGATTGCCCAGACCGGAATTAGCTACTGATTGCTGTGTAGTTGTCATCGGCTTTCCGGTAAACCCGTCGGCCCGGTAAACCCGCACAATCAGGTTGTAGCCTGTGTCTGTGGGAATAGTGGTTCCTGTATTTGGGGGACGAACACCCTGAATATAAAAGTCTTTGCTGCTAGCACAACCTCCCCCATCCGTGTCAACGCAGTACAAACCACTGAAGCTTGTAGGAGCAGCAGCAATGTCGGTAGGAAAACCTACTGGGCTTGTTGCATCATTAGGTCTGATCGCCCCCACTCTCAGAGCGTCAATGTAAGCTCTCCCCGCCATCGCAGCCAGTTCAATCCGCCGCGCTTGGACGCGAGTTGCTACTGAGAAGGCCATCACCGGGGCGATCGCAATCATCAGTACCGAAACCACAATCATCGCTACCAATGACTCGATAATCGTGTACCCAGAATCTTGTGGCTTCAGTTTTTGGGCGCAACTGCCAGATTTACTCTCAGTCAACTGGCTGCTGAATCCTGTGTCTGTCTTTGCTCCCTTGAATAACAAGGGTTGCGAGTAGCTGTTGTCTTTTAGTAGTTTATTCATGGTTAGGCACCTGCTTTAGATTTGCAGAATGAATCTGTTGGGCGCAAATTGCCAGTGACAGCTTTCGTTGTCCCGTCCTTATCAAGGAAAGCACACAACAATGTTTGTACCCACTCATCATCGCGAGGTACTTCCTGGAAATACTCGTCCGGGGTGCGTTTTGTGGGAGGAGTCGTGAACTTTCGGGTAAACAAGTCGGGTGGCTGAGATAGTAAGCCCAAGTCATAACCCCAATTCCGAGCAGGAGGGGTGAAGAAGGGAAGGCTACCGGCGCCGGCATCAGTTCTGTATAAAGCTCTTGGAACACCGCCAGTGTAAGTGACTGCGGGTGGGGCTGGGCTCGGTGAGATTGGCGGTGAATCGAAAAGACTCCGCAACTTAGTACCTGAAGCTGTCTGCTGCGAAGCCGCCGGATCTAGAATCGGGATATAGGGCGCGGTGCTGTAAGCACTCCGGCCGAACTGAATAAAGGAACCCTGGATGTTTGTGGAAACTGCCCCGGAATTCCAGCTTTCCAAGAAGCGGGGCAAGTTTTGCAGGCCTCCGTTAAAGTCACCGACATTACCCAACGATCGCGAAGGAGTATCGTTCGAGCCTACGACCATATTAAATGTTGTGTTTACAGCCGTCGTTATCCACCCGGTTCCCCTCACAATACCTGCACCTTCTGGCAAACTGGTCGATGAAGCAGCCGCTGGCGCCGCCGTCACAGTTTGGATCTGCAAAACCGGCATGAGTAGTGGCTGCGAGCCTTCAGCTACGGTTCCTGGGGCTGCTGATAATGGGTATTCGGGTAGTGATTTTGCGGCTAATTTTGGCAGATCTGCACCGCTCCCGTCCTTCCGCGCCGGGTTAAACACATAGGGAAATTTTTCTGAACCATAAGTCACTGTAGTACCGCCAGCCGCAGCAGTCGTGGCAAACCACAGAGAATTATCTGTTAAATTTGTGCCTGGCCCAGCAACAACTGTTGTGCCACTAATCCCTAAAGGCGTTGGATTGTTGTTTGCATCTAGCACCAGAGCATTTGGAGAGGTGCTTCTTTGAAAAGCAACTCGGCGGGGGAAGCGTTGATATTGGGGCGCTGGGGGAGCAGCAGTTGTTCCGGCTAGCCAATCGGCAGAGGACACACCAACATTTGCACGGATCTGAGTTTGCGGATTGACGAACCAGTCTGCATCCTTACAGGCAGAAACCGGGATTATGTTACAAACTTCCATTAAATACTCTGGGAATTTCCCGCGTCGCTGCACTGGAGTAACAAAGTTGTTGAAGTAAGAACTTGTAATGAGGGGAGAGGTGGTGACATAGTTAGCGTCTGTCAATTTAGTAGCGCTAGCACCTGTAGTACCTAGTAAATTGCCGTTGTTTGAAAACGCCCCGCTGGAAAGTCCGTTTGTCACAAAGTTGTTGCTGTAAAATCCTTGCTGTTTCCGATGCATTACAGCAGCAGCACCGGCATTATTTCTCAGGTCAAAATCTCCCTCGTTGCGGAAGCCAAAACGGTAATTTTTTGAAAGCAGGGTGACAGCATCTGCCAGTATGTTTGCGGGACGCCAGGTGTCGCCGGTTGTACATTTACCACCTAATCTGGGGTCGTTTGGGCGACAGGCAAAGTTCTTATTGAGGTTTGCGGCTGCGCGATCGTAAAAGGCACTCCAATCACCCACGGCCTGAGTAAACTCTTCGCCGGAGTGAGGGTTAAATTCGTTTTTGATGTAAACGGGTAAATTAGATGCCAAAGTCAGCCCCTTTTCCATGACTACATCCGCCACAGTAGCGGAGGAACCAGGAAATCTGCCTAGCTCCTTACCATTCACAAGTAGAATTCCGTTGGGCTTGCGAGTAGGGTCTAGCCGGGAATCTGTGGGGCTGACTGTTGCGCTACTACTTTCATCTATGCCACCTGCGGCAAGACCAGGGCGAGCACTGCGATCGGGCAGCGCATCGTCGCGAGTGGCATAAATAATCCCGCTGTTTGGCAGTAAATACTCGTCCGTTCCAAATTTAGTCCTTCGCAGTACATCGAGGTCTATCTGAGTGGCGCGAATTTCTAGGGGTTGCCTTTCTTCTAAGGGCAGGTTGTAGTTCCCTGTTAACTGTGCTGCTGGTAGGTTTTTACCATCTTTGTCGAGACCTAGTTTACTGCTGAGTGTAAAGGCTTCGTTAACGTTTGGGCTATTCCAGTCATCACGATCGATCGCCTTGATTTCTCTGGCATTCAAAAATGCTACTTCTTGGATAGCCCCGTGAGGAATCAGTGCCGGACTGGGAGCTATCTCGCCCTTAAGTATCTGTAGCGCGCAATTCGTTGAGTCGATCGCAGCTTTTTCTGCCAAATTGCGATCGGTGTCTGCTTTCACAAGAGCATCTCTCAACGGCTTATTAGCAAACCGACCGTCGGGGAAGACTAAATTAGCTTGCATATCTAAAGCGGCTTCTCCGCCACTAAGCAAGCCTGTTGTAGTAGAAAGCGTTGAAGCGCCACCCGGTCGCGCTTTCGGTGGGGCGTAGGTGATGCCGTTGTTGGAGCCGATAAAGGTCTGCCGTGTTCCTAGCCCAGGTGCGCGTGTTGCGATATCTGGTGCGAGCGCTCCCTGGCCGCTGACATCGGGTAGGCTTCCCGTCGAAATGTTTCTCGCTGTGGAAGCGTTGCTAGGGTCGTAATAGCTGCTGACGCAGGCCAGCGGTTTGTCATTCAACTCTCCCTTGGCCGGGGGATTATCTTTATAGTGATAAACTACCGTCGCCCGCATCCGCAAATCGCCTTTGGCATATTTCCTAGCGGTGGTAGCCTGCTCAACAATACCTGGAAGTAGAGTAGTAGAGGTCACTGCTGATGGGAGAGTTGCGCTGATATCGGTAGGACTAGACCAAGCTGGGTCCCAGGTAGTCCAGTTACCGGCAACATTATCATATACTTGTGACCCCGGCCCCAGTGGTGACATCGGCATGGAGTCGGGCCAGACGACACGGTACTGCTCAGTGGCGGTCGTTGTTGGGTCGTCGTAAGTGTTCGTGTCCCCGGTTACGGTGAGACCAGTTGAAGGATTTATCCAACTAGGCGGCGGGAGGAATGAATTAGTGCGATCGTAAACCCCTGCACCAGTAATGACGCGCAAACCGCCAATGCCATCCAAGGGATTTTTCGGGTTTCTTGCTGCTTCTTGTTCCCAAAAACCGTTGCGATCTGTCGCTCCTACATCAGCGATCTTTGTCACCTGGGACGATCGAGTGCGCGGAAAATTAGGATCTAGGGGGTCGAGCGAATTCCAATTCCCTGCTATTTCTTCCGGCTTACTGGTAAATTGAGATTTGGTAGCGTCCCATCTCTTGGCTGGTAGGTTGTTGCCTACCACAACGCGATCGCCCAGAAATTGTTCTTCTTCAGGTTCTTTTGAGGGGTCTGTTGCTTCTAGCTGACCAACCGTTAGCTTGACTTTGGTTTCTGAATCATTGAGCAAACTCCATTTATCTACGGGTCTTAGGGTCTCTTTGCTTTCTAGAATGGGTGGGGTTCCGGCTGGTGTTGACCACGGAAGACCGTAGCCCGCCGTTGCGTCTCCTCCAAGCGGCACTTCCGCAAAGGGAACCTTGCGGAGCATCTGCTTAAAATATTCTGTCAGCGCTTGTTTGCGATCTAGGGTTTGCGGTCGCTGCCGCACTGACAACGGATCGTTAGCCTCCGGGTTGGGACTGGCGGGGTTTCCCAACTGCGCTTCTACTAGCAAAGATAGGCGCTTTGTATAGGCTTCGTCATTGTAAAGAATATTCAATCTAGAATCGCTAGTTGATTCCGTACCCGCCTTAATTTCTAATTTTTTACTCAACATGAATGCGTTTTTTCCGCCCGTGATGCTACCTTTTTTGAAAAGGTGCACGTCCACTGCATTCTTAACCGTGTTGTTACCAGACCAACCATTTACTACATTACCAGCCACAACAATTTTGCTACCTTCTTGTTCATAGAAACAAGAATCTGGGCTGCTGACCTGATACAGTTTTATGCTGTTAGGATTATTCAACCCTGTCACTAGCAAATTACTGTTTGTGAATATCCGCCCGTTTAGATTCAACGGAGGTCCCGGCGATATGTCTAGATCGTTTTCATAAACAACCGCGTTGTTGGGGATCGGAATAAGAGCTTGGTCTTGCTGATATTCCAGGGCTGAAATGCTAGAAGTTCCTGTGAATGCTTGATACTTAGCAGGATTGATAGCAGCATCTGTGGCTGTCATCGGTACGTTAACTGTATAAACGAAAAAACTTTTTTTAAGTTTCCCGTCTATCCTGTACCAGCCTGAGTCCCCCGCTAAAGTAGCGACAGTACCTCCACCCTGTTCGCAACCAGGCTTAAGTGGCTTCTGCGGTGGCTTTCTTGCTTCCAACGGCTCTCTTTTTCTTAAGAAGTCGCCCAAAGTAGGGGCTTGCGCGCCCCTTGGGGGGGTGCGGAAGAATATGCCGTAGAGGGTAAAATTATCAAATTTGCCATCTCCATTTGTATCGACGGGATATCTCCAAGCAGTATTTATCGATTCGTTGGTTTCGATATCAAAGCCAGTATCGTTAACCTTAAGATCGGGACTTATGCCACCGCTACCGTCTAGGTCATACTTAAGTTTCAGGCGTTCTTCGTCCCCAAAGGTATAATTATCGGGAACTGCACTTCCACTTGATTGGGGGTTGGCGATCGGCAAGTACAAGTCTTTATCAGAAGGGGTACCCCGATTCTGGGTTTGCTCCAGCAGGAACTGAATTTTCGCTTTCGCCCGATCGATCGCCGGAGTCGCGGCCGCCAGCACCTGCTGGTTCACGCGCACGTTACGCGCCGTATTAGCCCGATCGAACGATCGCAGGGTAATCGCCACAGTCAACAAAATCACTACCAGCAACACCATCGTCACCGTCGGCAGCACAAACCCCGCCATCGGCAGTCTCGCCCTGCGGCCCATAGCCATCAGCGATCGTAGCATTGCTCTCATCAGCCGCTTCGCCCCGGATCTGGTAACACCAGCAATCCGCCGCAGCAGCGATACGATAACTTTGGATAATTTGCTCTTAAACATTGACGCCTTCCTGAATAATTTCAGAGATGGTATTGCAGGTAGTTACTGCTTGACAGTACAATCCCATCTTTATATTGTTCCCATTTTCCGCAACTTGCATATCAGCCTCTTGCACAAATTTAAATCTGTACCTTGGCTGAAATATAAAACCCACAAACCCGCAACCAAAATCACCGCCGATCATATATTTTTCAGCGAAAGATTTGCCCTGCAAAGATTTTGGTCTAGGGAACTACACCCTAGCTTATTTCAATCCGATTGTCAGTGTCCAGAGCGAGAATCTGTGCCATCGCCCAAAAACTGCGATCGCGATCGCAATATATGTATTTCCCAGCCCTTGCCTTGCCGACTTTGTTGCTGTGCTGGCCTTGCTAGCGATTTCAATCGCCGGAACCTAGAATGTAGAGTGGGCGATCGAATTGCCGTCATGCGTATCCGTGCGATCTAATCTAATTTAGGCGATCGAATTTCCGCCATGCGTCAAAGTGCGATCGAATTTCCGTAATGCGTCAAAGTGCGATCGAATTTCCATTTTACCCCCCAGCGCACTGTCAGTACAAGTGCCAAATATCAACCTATCACCCCCACCCATGAAACAAACTCCCAAACCCCCCGACTTCATCATTATCGGCGCCCAAAAAGGCGGCACAACCTCTCTGTACAATTACTTAATCCAACATCCCCAAATCGCCCCCGCCGCCCAAAAAGAAATCCATTACTTCGACTTCAACTTCCACAAAAGCCCAGACTGGTACTATACCCAATTTCCCCAGCCCCAAACAGGCGAAAATTTACTAACCGGAGAAGCGAGCCCCTACTACATCTGTCACCCCCAAGTTCCGCAACGAATCCACGATTTATGCCCGAAAGTTAAAATAATCGCCCTGCTGAGAAACCCAGTAGAACGCGCCATTTCCCACTATTATTACTATATCAAAATAGGCTACGAATCCCTATCATTAGAAAGTGCGATCGCCTCCGAACCCGAAAGACTCCAAGGCGAAATAGAAAAGCTCACAACCAACCCAAACTACTACAGTTACGAACACCAACACCACAGTTATCTAACCCGCGGCATTTACGCCGATCAACTTCCAGCCTGGATGAAACTTTTTCCCAAATCACAACTTTTAATCCTCAAAAGCGAAGACTTGTATACCAATACCTTCGGCACATACAACAGCGTCTTACAATTTCTAGAATTGCCGCCGCACCAACTACAAACCTACGAAAAATACAACGCCACCCAATATCCGCCCATCAGCGAGACAGTATACGACCAATTGAGAGCATATTTTCGATCGCACAACCAAAGACTAGCCGAATTGTGCGATCGAGATTTCGGCTGGGACTAATAATGTCATTCGTGTCAACAATCGCCTAAAAACCTTTGTGTCTCTCGTTTATAGCCAAGACCATCTCCCCCTCGCATCCCCCTTAAGAAGACCCTTTGGGCAAGGCACCGTGTCCTCCAACCCCATCGCGCGATCGAATATCCGTAGTGTGCAATAGTTAAAGATTTTTGAGGCACATATAGCAATCCTAAATGAGTCGTAAATTTTTTACCCCACCCCAGCCCTCCCCTTACTAAGGGGAGGGAGTAAGAAATTCACAAATGATTTAGGATCGCTATAGTTGCCAAGAGAGCGCTCTTTCATAGATATTAAGAGCGCTTAAGCGCAACTACGTACCTTTTTTGTGCCAGTTGCGCTCAGCACTACAATAGACCTCTTGCAAAAATGCTGAGACCCCTCCCCAACCCTCCCCTTAGTAAGGGGAGGGAGCCTAATTTTTCTTGCTTCCCCCCTTAGCAAGGGGGGACTGAGGGGGGTGAGTTTTTGACTTTTGCAAGAGGACTAAAATATTAAGCAGCGGCCGTAGCATTTGCTTCCAGAGGCTCGATTTCCTCCGGCGTAGCGTGACGGCGCGGATCGTTAAAGCTGCGTGCCGCTAGCCAGTTAGAATCTTGCGCCGCCTCGCAACCAATCACGTAAAGCGAAGATTCGTTAAAAGCAGCCCAGAGAGCATCACAAGCCTGTTTATCCATCAGTGAATCGGCGATCGGGCGATCGTGAATTAGAGCAAATAAATCAAACTCATTTCGTTTTGGATTCCACTGATATTGCAAAGTAGGAGCATAACCCATTTCGATCAATTGTTCGATCGCGCGATCGGGCGTATATCCGTCCAAATGCACCCGATTGAGATAGATAGACACTTGGACATACTCATCTCTGGCAGGTAGCAGTCGGTAATTCGAGTTAGTCATCATTATTGGTCTCCGTGCAGTAGTAATAAGAACGGCCTGCAATATCAGGGCGTTTTTCAGCCTTCATTTTATGCTGAGCACATCGTCGCTTAGCATAAAGGTCTTTTTCAATTTCAGTCTCGCCGGGGGCATAAAAAGGACGGTGAGGAAGCAGTTCGGCTTCTAAATCCTCCCAAGATTTCTCTGGGTTGTCTGAATCTCTCAGCATTTGTCCCTCGCGGTTTGTTCGAGGATGCCATTTATTCGATATAGTCGATCGGTCATTCGATTTTAGATTTTAGATTTTGGATTTTGGATTGACCCCACGGATAAATTCGGGGGCTTGAGGATTTGAGATTTGAGATTTTGGATTGATTCCACGGATAAATCACGTGGCGGGTACCACCTTTGAAATTCTTGGTCATCAGTCTGTTTCCTCAGTTTTGGCGCTCGTCTTGACGCGCTGGGGCTTTGGCTCTAAAACGGGTTCGTTTTCCTGTAACCAAGTTTCGATGTACTCCAACAGAACCTCATTCATGCTGAGGCTACGCATGGCGCAAGATGCTTTGAACTTGGCTCTTGTCTCTTCAGGTAGATAGATTTTTACGGACACTGTTTTACTTGTTGTCAAAGTTTCCATATCGCTATATCGATTTGTCTATGTGTCTAGCCTGACACACAGGCGCGCGATCGGATAGGGTTGCTTGTCGATATAAGGACTTGTCGGCTTGTCCCTATATCGATATAATAACAGACACAGCCAAAAAACGACAACCGCGCCGAGTTAAACGCCATTGCCGTTTCCATACATTTTGCAAAAAAATGCTTGACATTCCTACCAGTCTGTGATAGCTTGTCCAATAGTATTGTGTTTAACCCACAAATCGCAGCACTTCACCTATGTTCACAGCCAACAGCTATTTTTATTTTTGGTACAGCCAAGTTCGCCCGGAGTGAATTTGCAATTCACTGTGAACATCCGGGCGAACCGCAGATTAACACCTGCGGTTTTGTTTTTTCTACTTCTTTTCCCAACAACCAATCGAGTACAAGCGAAAACAGCAATGACATTATTCAGTAACTGGTACAACAGCTTTTATTTTTGGCCCAACAAAAGTTCTGGGTAAATTGTCGCGCTGTCTTTTCGCACCAACCCGGAACTCTTAAAAGTTCCGGGTTTTTTGTTGTCAACCACCCACTTAAATTTCCAGGAAAATTGCCTCATGTTAGAAGCCAAACTCGCAACTAAATCTCATCCCGAACACCAAACAATTGTTCAACTCTCAGAAACAGTCTCAGTCGGCGGCACAGAATTATTAATCATCGGCGGCCCCTGTACCGTCGAAAGTTCCCAACAAATGGAAACAGTCGCCCGCCAACTATCCGCTGCCTCCGTGCAAGCTTTGCGGGGCGGAGTCTACAAACCCCGCACTTCTCCCTATTCTTTCCAAGGCATGGGAATTGAGGGACTGGAAATTTTAGCCGATGTCAGCCGGCGTTACGGTTTGCCCGTGGTGACAGAGGTAATGTCGATCGCCCAAATCGAACCAGTTGTCACCTATGCTGATATGCTGCAAGTAGGCAGTCGCAATATGCAAAACTTCGAGTTACTAAAGGCGATCGGTCAAGCCGGAAAACCAGTCCTGCTAAAACGCGGTTTGTCAGCCACAATTGAAGAATTTGTGATGGCCGCCGAATACATTCTCAGTCACGGAAATCCTGATGTAGTTCTGTGCGAAAGAGGCATCCGCAGCTTCGACAATTACACGCGAAACGTGTTAGATTTGGGTGCAGTCGCAGCACTGAAACAGTTAACTCATTTGCCAGTAATAGTAGACCCTTCTCACGCCGTCGGCAAGCGGGAATTAGTCGCACCACTAGCCAAAGCAGCGGTTGCTTGCGGTGCAGACGGATTAATTATTGAGTGTCACCCGCAACCGGAAAAATCGGTTTCTGACGCGCGGCAAGCTCTTTCTTTAGCGGATATGGTAGATTTAGTTGTTAGTTTGCGGCCTGTAGCCGCCGCCGTTGGGCGGTGCATACCAGATACTAAGTCATTAGTCATCAGTCATTAGTCATCAGTCATTAATCATTAGTCTGCGCCTGAGGAGTTACTTTTTGTAGCGTCAGAATTTATTCTGGCGCACTTTTGCTTGGAAAGCGAAATTAGATTAAAATAAAAGCACAATCAATACTGTCATCTACAATATTTGGCTTTTATTATGGCACTCCTACTCAAAGTTCCGTCGATCGTCTGTTCTGGCTGCGGTGATACAATTACCAAAGCCATCCAAACTGTTGAATCCGATGCTTCTGTCAAGGTGGATGTAGCAGCTAAGACTGTTACAGTTGAAGCCAAAGCTTCTGAAGAGTCAATTAAACAAGCTGTTGTCGCTACGGGCCACACCATCGAAGGAGAATAATATTAGGCTGGGAGCATCTCATATTTGTAAAAACACTTCTTCTGGCTCCTTCCTTCTTCCTCTTTCCTCCTTCCTTCTTCCTCTTTCCTCCTGCCTCCTGCCTTCTTCCTCTTTCCTCCTGCCTTCTTCCTCTTTCCTCCTGCCTCCTGCCTCCTGCCTCCTGCCTCCAATTTCTAGCTTGGCTGCTTTCATTGAGATGCTCCCATTAGGATTCGTCCAAGTGTTCGGCGACTGCTTGGTAAAGTTCAAAAACGTGGCGATCGAGTAAACTATAAAAAACTTGTCTCCCAACCTTGCGGTAACTTACCAACCGCATCGCCCGCAATGCCCGCAACTGGTGCGATACTGCTGACTCGCTCATGCTTAACGCCGCAGCCAAGTCGCACACGCACAGTTCTTGTTTTGCCAAAACCGACAGCAGCCGCAGGCGGTTCGCATCTCCCAAAAGACTGAAAAACTCAGCCATCCGCTGCGCTTTTGCGGTGTTGAGAACTTGTGTTTGGATGTCCCCAGCCCGCCAACAGTCAACTAGGTGCGATGGATCGCACGTTGGTGTATCGTTTTGTTCGTGAGACTGACTTATCGCTCCGTTAACAGCAGAGTTGGGTGACATCTTTTCCAGGCTTGTTTTAATTCTCATTTTCATTTTAGTGCGATCGGCAAACGTTTTGTTACAAAACTTTTACATTCCCTTGACTAATATCTGAATATATGTTCAGATATTGGTATAGATAAACAAATCCACCAGGAGAATGTAAAATGACTACTGCCACCCAAACAAAATGTGCCTGTCCTTCATGCCTGTGCGTTGTCAGCCTCAGTGAAGCCATTGAAAAAGACGGCAAACAATTCTGTTCCAGTGCTTGCGCTGAGGGCCACCCCAACGGCAGCGGCTGCGGCCACACCGGCTGCGAGTGCCACAAATAAATATTCGGCTTCAGAAAAGGTTAATCAACAACTCTAAAATCTATCTAAAGGGAGATGCGAACAGCGCATTTCCCAATTTTTTGGCTTTTAGGTTAAAGAAAAGTTAAAATAAAGCTAACTTAAGGTTAAGACTGCATTAATAGACTAAATACAGAGCGAAAAAGCACAATTGCTACTTACGCAATACAATAGAAGCAAGTTAAAGCCGCGATACTAAGTACAAATAGTGCTATTAACAGCAGAGACCGAAACAAAAGTTGCATACCAAAAGTTAAATTAGGAGGGGGCAATGAAAGAGCGGGAAGATTTTTTACATCCTCGCAATCGCTACTACGGTGATTTCACGCCAGAAAACTTGGCGTTTAATGCCAACTTGCAGGAGTTTGCTCAAAAAATCACTTATATTTGCTCGCTAGAAACTGGGGGAAAAATTAGCTCTGAGAAAGCCTATAAAGATATTAAGGCGCTTTGGAAAGACTTAAAATCCTCTAAGAAGCAATTGGGAATTGGGCAAAAACCCCCCAGCACCGATGGGGAAAATTCACCTTAAAGTCATCGAAGCAAACGCAGCGTTCGCCATCGAAAACCCCTGCGAGGGCGACTGCTGCATTTTGCTGCGTACCCAGTAAATGTAAGGTGCTTACTGCACCCTACGAAGTCTATGGTTTGGGAGTTGGTGTTGCTTCTGATACATTTACGCGACACTTACCCGGCTATTACCGGACAAAGTAACGATAGCGCTATCGCCTTCATAGGAGATA
>NZ_JAUBSF010000018.1:0-92584 GCF_036704615.1 Microcoleus sp. K4-B3 | reverse complement strand
AGTTATTGCTTCTTTGACGGGATGGGAATTTATTTTAGAGGCTATATCTGTAGCAGAACTTTAGGAATTTGGTATTAATCACTTCACTCAGGCAACTTATACTAATTAGTAGGTGCGTCATTTTGCATTAAATTCTGTTCCCAGCGAGGATATTTCCACGCTGGATACCCTACGCAACTAATTAATATCAACTCCCACCAAATCTGCCACAACTTTCTCCAATCCAGCTATTACCTTCGCCGTCCGTTCCCAATCAACCTTATCGGGTGTATCTTGCGCCGTGTGATAGTAAGGATAGCGATAGGGAGCAGTATCTGTCACCATCAGCCCTGGATAACCATGTTGCCAAAAAGACCATTGATCTGACCAACCAACACCAGGAATGCCACCCGGAATTGCTGCACCTTCCGAGGGAAATTCAGCATGGCGGCGGAAAGATGCGATCGCCTCTCTAACCAATTTACTTGAGGATGTATTGCCAATAAATCCGATAAAATTTCCCGAAGTAGGATAAAAAAGGTTTAATAGTGCTGGATATTTCTGACTGTTTTTGGCATCTGAGTAATAACCAATTGTTTCTAAACTGAGCATCGAAACAATTTTTTCATTACGCTCTCTGCATCTTTTGGCATAAACCAAACTTCCCATATCAGCAGTCCAGAAAAAAGGCGGTTCCTCATTCACAAACTCAACAAAACGCACAGTTTTTTCAGGCTTTTTATCCGCAAACATTCTAGCTAAAGCCAGCACTCCCGCCGCCCCAGTTGCGTTATCGTTTGCCCCTGGACTCCCCACCACAGAATCATAATGTCCCCCAATTACAACTATTTCATCTGCCTTTTTCCCGCCGGGAATCTCAACTTCTATGTTATAATAAAATTTATCATCAATTTTATATCCTTGTCGTTCAACTTTATAGCCAGCAGTTTGAAATGATGCTTCGAGAAAGTCAGCGGCTTCTCCAAGTTTTTGATATTGTATAAAGTTGCGCTCTCCGATTTCACCAGAGAGCTTTTCCACATCGCGCTGTAAAGCGTCTCGGAGCGAGATTTCCTGTGCTGTTAAAGGGGGAATTGTCCCGCTGTAGCTTTTCCCTGGCATTGCAATCATACTCAACCATATCCCACTAATCAGACTAATTAAGATTGTACTAAGGATAGCCAGTCTAGTTAACTTTCCGCGATTCCATAGTTGGATTGTTCCCAAGTGCATTTGTTTTCTATCTTTTGCTATCCTTGAGTAGCAGGGTGCGTCAGTTAGCGTTATTTTTTCAATAATCCAACAGCTCCTGACTGACGCACCCTACAAGTTTACACATCTGGTAACTTATACTGCCCGACAATCCGCTTAGCATATTCCGGCACATGAGCCTCTAATTTCTCCGGGTAATTCCGCTTCACGTACAGATAATTGCGAGTGAAATGAGAATCAATCGAAAACCGAGCATATTCCAAACCCTTCGGCCCAATTCTCTCAATAAAAACTCCCATTAACTTCGCCGCCCACATTGGCAAAGTCACTCCTTTTTCATAAGCCGGAATGCTTTGCTGAACAGCCTCTTTTCTGTTTCCTTGAGACATCACTGGCTGAGTGTTAAGCTGATCAGTTACCAAATCTAACATCTCTTGCCCGGTGTCATTTCGCACCACAATCCACTGCCAGCCAAAGGGTGCGCCCATGTAGCCCACAACTAAATCTGCTAAAGAATTGACATAATCAAAACAGCTCAAACAAGAAGGAGCAAAAACATCTTTCAATTCCTTAGTATTCAACCCGAAAAACGGCACTTTCTCGCTCGAACCATCTTCGTGTTTGAAGTGAACGTTAAAGTCTTGCATAAACTCGTAAGAAACCACCGTTTCAGGAGAGCGGCTAGTCGTGTCTAGAAATTTCTGCAAGCCTGCACGGCTGACATTATCGACACAGGGAGTTCCCAAAACGTAGAGCTTCTCTAAACCGAGTTTTTTCTCGACTGTTCGCAAGGCTTGAATTTGACAGCCGACGCCAATTACTAACAGCCGCTTCATCCCCGATTTTTCGATTTGTTCTAATACTGAAAGGTTGGGAGAGAGAGTTGGTTTGTTGACTTTTGCTGCGAGAATTTCCTCGCGATTCCTAGCAATAATCGGCATCGGTTGAAAACGGTCTTCTTTGGTATTCTGGACGCAAACAACGCCTTCTACAATTCCTTTTTCGAGCATCTCAATGGCGATTGTGCTGACGATCCCCGTCCATTGAGCACCCTCAATTGGTTCTTTTTTGCGAGCCGCCATCATGTTTTGACTGACTCCGAAATACCAATCGTCGGGATTGTCGAGATTGCGCGATCGCCCGTGAATCTCTGCTTCTAATTCTGCGATGTGCTGTGTTAAGAAAGCACAAGATTCCTTGACATAATGGATGTAATATGTATCGCACAAACCGCACTCGCTGCAAAGTTCTTTAGCGGGCCGGCGGCTACCCGGTTTCAGGGCCTTGGATTTTTGGTGCTTAGTAGAATCTGTTGCGGTCATCTAAATTACTTATTTTATGCAGATATGGCTTTTGTTAGGATATCACAGCAATTCTGGTTATTAAGTAGTCGCTCTAATTAAACGTAAAACTTTGTTGGCTATTCAGAAATCCGTCAGGGCGGTATCTCTTGGAACTCCCCTACAGAAACCGGGTTTCTAGGTCTTAGATCTTTGGGGACGAATATCCTTATTTTTTTAGTGCCTCTTAGCTCGGATTTTGCTTGTGTAGGAGTGAATTCTCTTCACCCGGGATTATTAGTATAGATCCGGATCTAGCGGGCGATCGCGCGAATACATTGCCAAATAAAGCTATAAAAAAATGGTAAAAATATTTGTGACAACAGCCCTCGCTGGCATCACGATCAATCTCGCAATTTCTAGCTTAGGATTTGCTGCTTTAGTTCGCCCCGTTGTCGGTATGAATCAAACTGTTGCGGTTCTAGAAAGAATGTTCAACGCGACACAAAAGCCGGCGGCGATCGACTATTCCCGCCTGGGGATTGGCGGCGTTCGGTTGGGGATGTCTGTAGAAGAGGCAAAACGCAAGTTGGGAAAACCGCAGCGCGACGAAACTAAACCTGCTGGGGAGGGCATCGGCGGCAAGATTCGCACGCTAACCTACTCAGGATTGACGGTAGCTGCATGGGAGGGAAAAGTTTATTTGATTTCTACTACCAATCCCAAGTTTCTGACAATTGATGGTATGAAGGTAGGAGATAACAGCCAAAAAGTTGTTAAAACTTACGGTTACGGGTCGCAATCTGTGCAGGGTGGATTGACTCGGTTGATTTACAGCAATGACCAAAAGGCTTCTAATTTGATTTTGGAACTCAAGGGCGATCGCGTGCAAAAAATTATTGTGAACACGCAGCTAAACTGAAATATTAAACCACAGTGCAAACATCTCGGTTTACAAGTTTGTAGTCAGGACTTTATTCCTTATTTATTAAGATTTTTAGCCTTTCAGTGAGTTGACTGGAGGGCTTTTTCCTGAGGTGCGTGAAGCGTAGCTATCCCGTAGGGAATCGCCTGCGTCTCCTTAATCCTCTTCATCATCATCCGACAATTTTGTCATTTCCTCAGCAACTAGCGTCTGAAAATCCTCTCCGCAGTGAACGTTGAGATCGATTGCAGCACTCAGGAACTCTGCTAGAATTTCAGCTTTTTGTCGATCGCTCAAATCAAGCAACTGAAGCTGATGGATTAAAGTAATCACATTTTGACACTCAGTACCCAATTCTTCAATTAAGGTACTCAGCGTAGAATTAGTTACAGAAATTGTCCGATCGCTAACTTGCATCTTTACTTATCCAATTCTCAGTCCGCTAGGAGTGGGCTTCGTTTGTTCGCGGTTTCAACCGCCGAGGGCTCTCGGATTTGGGATCGCACCCATAAAAAAAAGTAGAGGTGCGATCGATCGCATCTCTACAAAAATTCAAAATAAGGTGCGCATTGCGCACCCTACCAATTAGCTGTTCTGGGGAACAGGAGCACTCGGTGCTCCTGAAAAAGTGGGTGCTACAGAATTACTCGGCGCACCCGTCTTAGCCCGCTTCTTGATCAAGATTGGCTTGACGCTGTTTTCTCCACCAATCGGGGGATCTTCTTGTTGAGCGTAATCAGCGCCCATCCAAGCAGGACGGCTTTGATCGAAAGCCATTTGCAAAGCAGCAGCGGCGATCGCGTGGGAGTCGTACTCCTCGGATAACTGAGACACCAGAGGCAAGAAAGATGCCATCCGTTCGCCAGCCAAAGCTTCGCGAACTTTACCCTGCATCTTTTCCAACTGACGAGCTTCAATTTGCGCCCGTGTCGGAATGTTTCGCACCGTCAAGCTCGATCGCACGTGGCGTTCGATCAAGCGCAGTTTCCGGCGATCGACCGGTTGAATCAGCGTAATCGCCGTTCCTTCCCGACCAGCCCTGCCCGTGCGTCCGATCCGGTGAACGTAGCTTTCCACACTGTCGGGCAAATCGTAGTTAATAACGTGAGTCAAGTGATCCACGTCCAAACCCCGCGCCGCAATATCAGTCGCCACTACCCAGCGCACCTGACATTGGCGGAACCGCGACAGCAAGCGTTCCCGCTGTGCCTGATTCAAATTACCGTGATACTCGTCAACGCTGTGACCTGCTGCTTGCAGTTGGCTGGTGAGTTCCGCCGCCGACTGCCGCGTCCGCACAAAAATCAGTGCAGATTCCGGGTCTTCCATTTCTAGGATTGGCTGTAGAGCCCTTGCCTTCGACCAGCCGCGCGGAATCATGTACACGCCTTGGCTGATGCGCTTCGGCGTTGCTTTTGGCTGTTCTACGGTGACGTTGACTGGGTTGCGCAAATGCCGCGACACCAATTTCCGAATGGAAGCTTCCATCGTCGCCGAGAAAAATGCCGTTTGACGTTCTTTTGGTGCAGCATCCAAGATTTTTTCTACATCTTGAATAAAGCCCATGCTCAGCATTTCGTCAGCTTCATCCAAAACTAGCCATTTTACCTTGTCTAGTTTCAGGCTACCGCGGCTCAGCATATCCAATATGCGTCCGGGTGTACCCACAACGATGTGAACGCCGCGCTTCAAACGCTGCATTTGGCGATCGATCGATTGACCCCCGTACACCGTCAGAACTTGCAGAGAGCGACCCACTTTTACCGGGCCGTCGCTGCTAATGCCACTCAAATCGCGGATGGCTTCAGTTACTTGCATCGCCAATTCGCGAGTCGGCGTCAGCACCAGTGCTTGCACCGCAGTTAGATCTAAATCAATCCGCTCCAAGATGGGCAACGAGAATGCTGCCGTTTTGCCTGTCCCTGTTTGGGCTTGACCCACAACGTCGCGACCTGCTAACAGGTGCGGAATTGCTTGTACTTGGATGGGAGTAGGTTCTGTAAAGCCTAGTGTTTCCAGATGGAGAACGAGTTCTTCCGAAAGACCTAAGCCTTCAAACAATAAATTCATTAATGCTCCTAATAACGAGTCTTAGCCTTCTAAGTTGCCCAACTCGGATGCGGATTTCTGCTCTAGGGCAGGAACTCATAAGAGTTCTTTATGGTGCTGCGCCTGCGCGCACCTTCTTAAATAGCAATCGAGTATAGGGCAGCTCCGTCGATGGTGACTAAATTTACCAATTCGACAGCCGTCTTTGATTTTGTGACATCACCGATACCA
This sequence comes from Microcoleus sp. K4-B3, assembly GCF_036704615.1. Lineage (NCBI taxonomy): Bacteria > Bacillati > Cyanobacteriota > Cyanophyceae > Oscillatoriales > Microcoleaceae > Microcoleus > Microcoleus sp. K4-B3. The sequence goes on along the minus strand of NZ_JAUBSF010000018.1, from coordinate 86,908 downwards.
AACGCCAGGGGTCGGGTTATAGGCTTCCAACATTCTTAAAACAGGACATTGGACTTCCTTTGAGGTACTTGCAAGCTTTCCCTCTTAGGCATTTTATAGTGAGGATCATGACCAGCCCCACTTCACTACATAGTAGTAACAGGTTGTTTGGTTCAGGCGCTATCCCGCAATCCGTCGCCTGCGGGATTGAGCAGGGGATGGGGCGACCGTTACCGCCTATCCATCTCAACACTCTTTCGGGATACCGTTGTGGTGTAGGGCGGACGGCGAAGCAATCTCAAATTATCCCCGCTTATTTCTGGCTTGTTATCATCATAACTCTTTACATTCAGAAACAAAACATTAAATTCGTTAAAATTTTCCGATGTTCTGTAGAGATTACCGCACCCCGAGGGGGAGCGTCGATTGCCGCCAGAGGCTACTAAAGGTTTATAACCCCTTTGCTAGATATCTTTGCACAATATTGTACAAACCGTTACTTTTGCTGCACAATCCGCTAATCATTTTTGGCTGGTGTCCGGTTTTTGTTTGCCACACCGCCGATCGCGACAGTTCCAGCAACACTTACACTTGACCGTAGAGGTCGTAGACATCTGCACCAGTAATTTTCACAGATACGATTGAACCCAGCCGCGCTTCTCCTGTGACATAGACGAGTCCATCTACTTCTGGGGAAAACCGGGCGGATCTACCAATCAACTCGCCTGTCTCTGGTTGTTCTTGTTCTATCAGGACATCAACTACCTGACCGACAGACTCTTGATTCTTTTTCAATGATATAGGTTGTTGTGCCGCCATTACCGAATTGCGCCGCATTTCCATTATTTCTGCAGGTATTTGCTGGGGCAAGCTGAAGGCTGGGGTTCCTTCTTCTGGCGAAAATACGAAAACTCCTACGTGATCGAATTCGTGGCGCTTGACAAATTCCAGCAAGTGTGCTGCGTGTTCGTCGGTTTCGCCCGGGAAGCCGACAATAAAAGTTGTCCGCATCACCGCACCGGGAATTGCTGCTTTGAGCCGATCGACTATAGCATCATTAATCCCGGCTTGAAAAGGTCGATTCATCGCCCGCAGAATTTCCGGGTGCGAGTGTTGCAGGGGTAAATCCAAATACGGCAAAACGTTGGGCGTTTCGCGGATGGCTGCGACAACTTGCGGAGTCAAACCTGTAGGATACGCGTAGTGCATCCGAATCCAAGGTACATCTACTTTACCCAAAGCCCTAAGTAGTTCGGCTAGTTTCGGTTCGCCGTAAATATCTTTGCCGTAGTTGGTGGTAATTTGAGAAATTAAGATAATTTCTTTTACCCCTTCGGAGGCTAATTGCTTAGCTTCGGCGACAATAGATTCGATCGTCCGCGATCGTTGATTTCCGCGCAAGTGCGGGATAATGCAAAATGCACAGCGATAGTCGCAGCCTTCTGCTATTCGCAAATACGCTACACCTTCGGATGTGGTGCGGTAGCGGGGAGTAGTTTCGTCAGCGATGTAAGTAGGTTCTGAAGAGACGAGGGAAACTCGATCGCCCTTTTCCACCTGCTGCATAACATCGACGATTTTGTGATAGTCGCCGGTGCCGACAATTGCGACTGCTTCGGGCAATTCGTCGAGCAATTCCTGCTGAAAATGCTGTGCCATGCAGCCGGTGATTACTACTTTTTTATTAGCTTCTGCCAATTCTACCAAGGTGCGGACCGACTCTTCTCGCGCCGCTTGGATAAAACTGCAAGTATTGACTACGACGTAATCGGCTAATTCTTCATTAGAATCGACTTGATAGCCCGCTTGAGCCAGCAAGCCGATCATGTGTTCGGTATCGATGCGATTTTTTTCGCAGCCGAGGTGAGTAAATGCGATCGTTGGCTTCGTTGCCATGCAGTAATAGTTAGTGTTGCGCTATTTTTGAGAACGTTTTATGATATCACACAATTAAAAAAATTGCAATGTGTATGTGGAAGCTCTGGACTGTTGTGGTGTCCGCAGTTGTTGTGTGATATTTGTGCGATCGCGGGCGAGATGAGAATGTTTAGGCTTTGTGGGATCGTACTTTCCCGCTTTTTCGCTGCCAGATTTTGACCCAATTGTCAGCTTTTGGTGTCGTCGGAAGGCTTCGACAATCTTACGCCCTTTGCATAATTTTTACTCGCTAGCTTGGCAAACCAGCAAGAAAAATCTTCTCGGCCGTTAATTTCAATTCGGGAAAAGCCAGCGACTCAACCCTCTCGCTTCCCCTAAACTGTTTGACGTGATACTCCCCATCTACTAATTGATAAACCGAAAGTGTTGGTTGTTTGGGATTACCGATAAACTTGCGGCCGCCCAAACCTAAATAATCGACAATCCAGTATTCGGGAATGCCCATTTCTTCATAGTCAAAAGCTTTTAAAAAGTAATCATCCCGCCAGTTTGTGCTGACGACCTCTACAGCCAGTCGCACCGAAGACCCCATCGTGATGACGGATTCTTTTTTCCAGCGCGGTTCGCTTGCAAGTGCGGTTCGGTCTAGGACAATTACATCTGGTTCGTAGCCTGATTCGTTAGAGGAAAGCTTGAGCAAGTAGTCACCTGGAATTGAGTAGGGTAATTCACCACGGTCAATTTCAACTGCTAGTTTTGAGCTTATAAAACCTGTAACTTCTGAATGGTCGCCAGTTCCTAAAGGTATTTCAACAATTACTCCATTGTGTATTTCGTACCGGGGGACAGAGTTCTCTGGATACCAGGCGACGAACTCATCAAACGTGATTGTTTTGGATATAGTTTGGATCATGTTGCGGCTTCCTCTGTCTAGTCATTAATGTATATTCAACAAAAAGAGAACACAAGGATTAGTAGCGATTTCACAACTAATCATTGACCTACGGAGTGATATAAATTCCGGCTGCACTCCTTATGATATAGAGGACACGGCAGTGCCGTGTCCCTACCGCGATCGATTGTAGGGACACGGCACTGCCGTGTCCTCCGTTGAGATCATTCCGATGCTAACGGAATTGATATGAAGTTTGCTAAATTTTTTGCGTCCACAAGCTCAAAATACCGATCGCGCGGATCGACTGAATCTGAAATTAGTATCTGGGCGATCGACCGTTGTGAGCGATCGCACTCGATTAGAACAAATCTGCTGAGATTGACAAAGTGCGATCGTCATTTCAGAAATTTTGTGATGTTTTAGCTACTCTTATCCCGAACTTAGGCTAAGTTATGTCCTTCAAATTCTCCCATTGCTCCAAGTCGAGCAGGCTCAGCTAACACAACCCAACTTGTACCTGGAAACACCTATAAGTCAGCAAATTGCTGGGTTGATAAATCTTAAAAAGTTTGAGTCATTAGTTTCATCCTCACATTTATTTATATTAAGGCATTTTGCAGCATACTCTGAAAAAAAGTATCCAGAGAAATTCCCGATGCTTGGATCATAGTCGCAAGCACACCTTTTTGAGAAAAAGAGCAGTACAGCCCCGCTTCTAAGAACCAAGGTTGTCCCTCGGGGTCGATGCGAAAATCTAATAGACTGTAGTGGCGACAGCCCAAAGCTATGTGGCATTTTCTGGCCATAGCCCAAACCCTTTGGGTCACTGGATCGCTGGGTTCAACAATCCACAACTTGGTACTATCCTTAGCGGCAAAGACCAAGTTGCCATCGTCATTGTGTTTAAACTTATCAGAATAAATCCGAATCGGCTTCGTATCAGGATGCACAGCATACTCTTCCAGTGGCAAGCAGACTAGATCGCCTGCTTGGACGATGACACCACAGCGAACTTCTCTGCCCAATTCAATAAATCTTTCTGCTAGCACCGACGGTGAATAAGTCAATGCTGTCTGCATAGCCGCGTCAAAGTCAGCGGCATTTCTAACTAACGCAAGTCCCAGAGAATTATCGGCATTCAGCGGCTTGAGCACGATCGGGAAATCAATAGAAGGGCGATCGCCCGCGTGGAGAACTTCTCCCTCCGGCACACTTACCCCAGCGGCCGCTACTACTGCCTTAGCCTTCGCTTTGTCAGCAGTCAGTGCCATCACCTCTGGCGTATTACCCAGGTAAGGAATATTCAGCAGATCGAACAAGGCTCGGTATTGAGTCATGCCGGGGAGACAATACATCTGGGGTACCATCACGTCTATCTGGAGATCTGCCAGCACCTGTACTGCGCCCGCTAGAGACATGGGATTAGCCGCCGCGATCGCACTCGGATCGAGAGAGGTGGGAAAACGCCATTGGCCATCGGGAGAAATATAGGCTATATGAAATTCATAGAGTGCTGGATTAGCAGTCTTCTCCAGACAATCTTGGGCATAAAAGCGCGACAAATTACAGTAAAATTCACTGTCTGCCGATCCGACTAAATGCAAAACCCGTAATACTGACATACTCAATCTCCTCCTATTTCCACAAGTTTTCCAATATTAAAATCAATCCGAACCCAGTGTTTCGGCTTCTGTAAATTTCCCCATAACAACAAGGGAATTTGCCAATGATGCACCATCAAAAATGGTAATGGATCGTCCCAATCGAAGATAACATTTTTGCCTTGGGCGATAATTTGTAACCGCTCATAAACTAGCTTTGGCGACCACAAATGAGTCACCAATCGCCAAATTTCATGGTAAATCCAGTAAGTCGGGCGACTAGATGCCAAAGGCTGCAAAGTCTGTGGTAAAGGGTCGGGTTCCAAATAAGCTTTTGCCACATCGGGATGGTTGTAAAACATCGAGATGGCTGAATGGGTGCGGGGGTTGCATTCGATCGCGTAAATCTCTCCATCATCCGCCGCCTCAATGAAATCAAAGGAAACTTGTCCAGTCAGATTTAGACTCTTGGCAAACTGACGAATCCAATTTTCGATATCCGGGCGATAGACATTCTGGTAATTCACCTGAAACGCCGATGATTTGCAGCAACAGTGCAACTGAATATGACCGTTACGGACGGTACTGTGAGTGCAGTATTCTTGCCCCGGAATATACTCTTGCATAATCCAAGGTTTACTCTCGGAAATTGGTAATGAGTTGACAAAAGCGGCTGTTTCGGCTGGGGTTTCGCAGGGTAACTTAGTGAGATCTAACCTGCGGACAGGATCGTAAGCAATACTTTTGATAATGTATTTGCGCTGTGCGTCACTAAAATCAAAATCGATTACTTGCTGCGGATTAGTAATGCGGTAGGAATTCGGAACTCGCAGCCCCAATGCTTTGGCGGCTGTTGCAAACTCATATTTATCATCCAAACGTTGCAGAGTTTCGACATCTATGTGCATTACCGTACAGTGAGGAGAAAGTACCCTTTTGACTTCGGCATCGTAGTAACTCGCGACTGCACTACAGACGGGAACGTAAACATTAACTTTCTCTTGTTGGACAATTTTTAAGAGTGCTTGGGGGTATTCCTCTGTCTGGGGATTTGGTACTGTGTAAAAGCGATCGACTGCCCAAGAGTAACGATGACCCGTCAGCCAGTATTTGTGGGTTTCTACCAAAATTACCCGATGACCGGCCTTATGGAACGATCGGGCTAGCTGTAATGCTTTGGTCATCTTGCCACCGCTAATCAAAATCGTTTGGGGAGAGTCCGCGATCGATCGAGACTGAAACGGTTTGATGATGATGGATCTCAGTAGGGCGATCGCTGTTAAAGCGATATTCAGGGGCAGTACCAATAGCAGCAAAATTAAGGTTGCTATGGTTTTGACTGCTGTCTGGAAGCGCCTAGAAGCCGCGTTTGTTTCCTGTTCAGATGGCATCGCTGCGGCTGAAACTGTTTCGATCATAATTTTTTACTAAGTAAATACTCTAATTAGCGGTGGTTTTTGAATGATTAAACCGCTCTTGAAGCTACGCAGGCGCAGAGTCTCCAGAAGAGAGAGATGAATCATGCCGATGAAGCGCGGATTTGATATTACGCACGGGTGGTTAAAAACCGGGTTTTTTGCTCGGACTTCGTTACAGCCCGCCTCAAGGGCAAAAAACCCGGTTTGTTTGGTTTTGACGCGTAAGTTTTGTTCTACTAAACGCGCCGAATTAAAGTCAATCCATCTCTCAGCGGCAGTAACACCTGCTCTACGCGCGGATCGTCAACTAGAGCCTGGTTGAATTTGGCGATCGCCACTCCGTTCTCAGTAGCAGTACCCGACAAATATGGCTGTCCCTGCATCAGAGTATTGTCTGCACAGATCGAGCCATTGGGAGCCAACAGCCCAGTGGTGAGCAGTAAATCGAGATAATCTGTGTATCCAGCTTTATCAGCATCGATAAAAACCAAATCGAAGACTTCCCCGTCTTGGGCCAATTGTTTCATGGTTTCTAGAGCCGGTGCCACCTTGACTGAGATTTTGTGACCGGCAGTAGATTCGTGAAAACACTTCTGGGCAAATTCAGCTACATAAGCATCTACTTCGCAGGCTACCACCACTCCATCCACCGGCAGTGCTTCCGCCATCGCTAGTGCTGAGTACCCGGTAAACATCCCTATTTCCAGTACGCGCTGTGCTTTGGTGAGATGGACGAGAAATTTCAGCATTTGGCCTTCGAGATGACCCGATAGCATTTCCTGTTCCAACTGCCGCACTGTCTCGCCGTCAGAGAATCGCTTACTCCAATCTTCTGATTGAGTGCGCTTCACTAACGCGGCTAAGGCGGGAGATTCCGGTGTAGTGCAAAGATTCAGGTACGGATCGAGACCGTTGGCTAGTTCGTAGGCTTGTTGTAATTCGGCCTTGAAAGCTCGATCGAGATTATCGATTTTTTCTACTTGCAAGGCGAGACTTTCGAGTTTAGCCGCTAAAATCCCGACTGGGGTAACGGGTCTCATGGTCATACCCCGGCTGTGGAACGAGTTCCAACTTTCTGCAATACCACATACATATCCTCGCCATCGCCGTGACGCGGGTAGCCCTGACAGATTTCTCGATGCACCGCTAGGGCTTCATCCAACTCAGTTCGAGTCAAATCGTTCATGAAAAAGCAGTCACCAATGGGGCATGGAGCCGCAGCGCGTTGAAGACCGTCGCGGGTACGGCTGATCGATGTTGTGGCTTTCCAGAGCAGTTCTGATGTCAGATAAGGGCTGTCTATCGCTAGTCCGAGGCGGCTCATTAACCCTAAGATCCGATCGCGAGCGGCGATCGAAATGTAGCCCCGCTGTTGGGCAATAGTCGCCGAAAAAGCCATATCGATGGCGACACTGTGGCCGTGGAACATCGGAATTTCCGGTGTTAGTTCCAGCGTCGGACTCCAGGTGTGACCGTAGGCAATCACCCGATCCAAATTTAGCTCGTGCAGGTTTGGTACTTCTAATGCCAGCATCGACTGAATCGCGTTGTAGGTTAAGCGATGGGCCACTTCGCGCAGTTCCGATGTGCCGTCTAAATAACCAAAATGGCTGTGCAGCAATGCTGCGCCGTAGTTTTCTAACAACTCGAAGATTTCTTTGTTACCTACTACGGCGATCTTAATTAACTCTGCCATGCCGTTTCGTATTTGGTCGATCGGCAGAGTTTTCAGGAAAGAGAAGTCTAAAATTACTTTCTGCGAAGCGTGGTAAGCACCGAGGCGGTTTTTCAGCTTACCGTGGTTCACAGCTACTTTGATTGCCACACTGGCATCAATCAGCCCAATTAAGGTTGTCGGTACGCGAATGTAGTTAGTCCGACGGCGATAGGATGAGCAGGCAAAACCAGCTACGTCAGTAGTCAATCCACCACCGACCACCAAAACAGGCTCCTTCCGCACGAGTCCGAAATCTACGAAGGCATCTATGATGCTTTCAAAAGTTTTTAACGTCTTATCAGGTTCCTTGATATTAACTGGAAAGACTGTTAAATCTATCTCATGATGCTTGAAATAATCCTGCATCTGTGCACCGTACAGACCGTAGACTGTTTCATCTACAACCATTAGACAGCGACCGAATTGGCGGTAACTATCGGCAATCTCAGGATTCTCCAGCTTGAAAGCACCATCGACATATAGCAGGCTGAAATCTATTTTTTCGTACCCCTCAATCTGAAAAGCTCTATCGGTAGCTGTAAAGGTAGCTTGAATGTCACCCATAAAATTTTTGCACTTTCATGTTGATAAGTAACTGTAAGTATTCAGGCAATAGCCAAAACGATGAATCCTTTTGCAGGAAAGCTTTCTAGGCATTCGCTTGACAAAATTGTCATTCGATATAATCTCAACAATTAATCTAGAAAGTTGTTTTCAGAGCTGTTTATTAAGAAGATGTTAAATACTTATCCTACAGCATTTATACTGAAATCCCTGCTAGGAGCAAGTTTAGATAACCTCAATACTTACACCTAAGTTAACATAACGGATTTCCGATCTTTATTCAACCTTATGCAACACCAAAATTCCATAATACCTCTTTGGGAATAGACGATAATCTAGCTATTCCACATTATTCAAAAGTTTAGGAAGATATCGGTCTTTGAGAAGGTATGTGTGTTCCAGAACAGGAAGTGAATCAAATGCTGCCACTTGTCAAAATCTGAATTTGGAATTGTGGCCATTGTTGGCAAAATATGGTTTGTAGAAATTACAGTATTCGATCTGACGATACATCCGGGGCTATAGCCAGATTGGCTTCGCCCGAAAGCACTTGACCAGCAGACCCACTAGCTAATTGACCGTAAGAGTTTACGCCCAAACCATTAACTTGACGCATCAAAGTGCTCATTTCCAAAGCACTCATCGCATAATTCCAGCCCAAATTGCTTTTAATTCCAGCCCTTTCCAAAGCTTGCTGCATCGTGTCAGTCGTCACCACCCCAAAAATCACCGGCACCCCTGTCTGAAAAGCAGCAGCAGCAATTCCCTTAGCAACCTCACCAGCCACAAAATCGAAATGAGGAGTTTGGCCCCGAATTACCGCACCCAGACAAATTACCGCATCGTAGCGACGAGAAAGAGCAGCTTGACGAGCAATCAAAGGAATCTCAAAACATCCCGGAACCCAATAAAAATCAACTTGATTACCGTGAGGATTGATATCAACTCCGTGGCGTTTCAAACAATCTTGACATCCTTCCAAAAGTTTGTTTACAATCAAATCGTTAAAACGACCGATGACTATAGCAAAACGCAAAGATTCTGTTTGAGTAAAAGTTCCCTCGAAAACAGTCATAGTGTTCTAGTTTAGATTTTAGGTTTTAGATGTTAGATTTTTGTTTGTGAGAAGGCAAAAGTCAGAAAGTAGCAGCATCTCATCTGAATCTCAAGTGCAAAAACATACAGGGTCGCGCGGTCTGGAAAATTCCTAGCTTCTGCCGAATGCCTTTCAATCGCTGGTGAATGCCTTCATCCTTCTATCTTTTACCTTCTTTATTCGATAGGGTTGGGTGAAATTAAACGACTAAAAAGTTCAATACACCCACTGCAATAACTAGCAAAAACCAGAGACCAGATCCAGCATAAATCAGGGATTTAGACTGATTCCAGTTTTGGGGAGAGGCATAAGCAACTGGCACGCCAACGACCATTACAAAAGACAGCAGTACCAGACCCAGTAAAACCACTTGAAACAGAATTGATAACATCTTTTCTCCTTTCGATATAACCGTGCGTTGATCGGAAATAGTTTCCCAGAACCGAAAAAAATCTTCCAAATTCTAGTTTTTGACAGTTTCCCGATAATTGATCGAGAAATTGTCGGTTGATTGATACGAAAGAACCAGTGCAAATTCGGGCGTTGCGCGAACAGGCGTCAGCGGCTCTTGAGATTTCGATCAATTTTATCATTGTTCGTTACAGCACAGAAAACTGGAAAGGTTAAGTTCAAGCCCGATCGACACATCCGGTTTCAGAGGGCGAGAAATTGCTACTGTTTGAGTTAGAGATGCGGGATTTTCGGCTATGGACTTAGTTTTGTGCCACACAACAGCAGATTTTGACGCCTTGGGGGCGGCGGTGGGACTTTGCGTGCTGCGCCCCGGTAGCAGGATCGTATTGACGGGCGGGTGTCATCCGACAGTGCGGGATTTTTTGGCGCTACACCGCGACGAGTACCCGCTGATTGAACGCCGATCGGTCAATCCGCAACAAATTCGATCGATTAGTATAGTTGATGCCTCACAGCGCGATCGTTTGGGAAAAGCCGCCGAGTGGCTGGATTTGCCACACCTCAACGAGATAGCGGTTTTCGACCATCACCTACAGGCCGATTTAGACATCCGGGCCACTGTTACCCAAATCGAACCAGTCGGAGCCACCACTACATTAATTGTCGAAAAGCTCAAAAATCAAGCAGAAAACAGCGACACACCATCCCGCCTTCTGCCTTCGGAAGCAACAGTCATGGCCCTCGGCATCCACGTCGATACAGGTTCCCTCACCTTTGAGGGCGCAACTGCCCGAGATGCGACTGCTTTGGCGTGGTTGATGGAACAGGGAGCGAGTTTGCGGGTAATCGCTGAATATGTAGAACCCGGTTTGTCTCCTCAATTGCAAGATTTGCTCAGAGAAGCGCTGAATAATTTGCGATCGGAAACTTTGCACGGTTACAGCGTAGCCTGGGTGCTGCTATCTACTGAATCCTACGTTCCCGGACTTTCTTCGCTGGCTTCTCGCTTGCTCGATTTGACTGAAACCGATGCTCTGCTTTTAGGTAATGTTTATAAATTTAGCGAAAACGAAAACAACCGCAACATCGCTCCCGAATCGGCAGTTTCCAATCGATTAACTATTATCGGTCGATCGCGCATCGAAGGAACAAACCTCAGCGAATTGTTCAAACCCTTCGGCGGCGGAGGCCACGCCCGCGCCGCTTCCCTCGCCACCCGCGATGTTGACCCCTTGCTGACTTTAAATCAGTTAGCTGACGAACTCAAAGCTCAAATTCCGCACCCTCCGACAGCGCGCGAATTAATGTCGTCTCCCGTGCGGAGTATTCGCCCGGAAACATCGGTGGGGGAAGCTCACCGTATCCTCCTACGTTACGGACATTCGGGGCTTTCTGTGGTCGATGCGGGCGATCGGCTCGCCGGCATTATCTCGCGCCGCGACATTGACATTGCCCTGCACCACGGTTTCAGTCACGCCCCCGTCAAGGGTTACATGACTCCGCAGCTAAAAACGATCGCCCCAGATACCTTGCTGCCGGAAATTGAATCTTTAATGGTGACATACGATATCGGGCGCTTGCCAGTATTGGAAAACGGTCAACTTGTAGGAATTGTGACTCGCACTGACGTGTTGCGGGAATTGCACCAGCAAAAAGCGCGAGACAGGGGAAGTAGTGCAGAATTTTCTAATTGTCCCGTGCCCGAATCGGTTGAGCAATTGTTGCGATCGCGCATCAGTCCCGAATTATGGCAATTATTGTCGATCGCGGCCAATCTTGCCCAACAGCGCGGCTGGCAACTTTATCTAGTTGGTGGAGCAGTCCGGGATTTACTCTTAGCGACGGATGATACACTGGCGCTAACTGATATTGATTTGGTTGTGGATGGAAAGTGCGGTTCCGACGATTCCGGTGCAGGTGTCGAGTTAGCTTCATCGCTGCAAAAACTATACCCGGGATCGCGTTTGGACGTTCACGGCCAATTTCAAACCGCCGCACTTTTGTGGCACAAAGACTCTCCTTTCGGCTCCCTGTGGGTGGATATCGCGACTGCTCGTACTGAATTTTATCCTTATCCGGCTGCAAATCCTGAAGTTGAAGCGAGTTCGATTCGTCAAGATTTGTACCGCAGGGATTTTACAATTAATGCGCTGGCTGTGCGGTTGGGTGCTCCTCGCAGCGGCCAATTGTTAGATTTTTTTTGCGGTTTGCTGGACTTGGAAGCGAAGCAAATTCGAGTTTTGCACGCCAACAGTTTTATCGAAGATCCGACGCGAATTTATCGCGCTGTGAGGTTTGCGGTGCGGTTGGGATTTGAAATTGAGCCGCAGACGGAAGGATACATCCGCCACGCTTTGGCCAGCGGGATTTATTACCGAATTCAGGGGGAAAACGGCCGAGCTCCGGCTTTGGAAACTCGGCTCAAAAGCGAATTAAAATACATTTTGCAAGCTCCTTACTGGAAAGTTGCTTTGCAAATGCTGGGAGATTTGCAGGCTTTGCGCTGCATTCATCCTAGTTTGGAGTTGGATCGGGAGTTGTGGCGGCAACTGCGTTTGCTCGATCGGTGTTTGCAAAGAAGGCAGAAGGAAGAAGGAAGTTCGGCAACGAGCACTGTACGGGATGTAACGGATGTAAAGGATAGAAGGAAGAAGGAAGAAGGAAGTTCGGCAACGGATTCTGTAACGGATGTAACGGATGTCAGAAAGAAGGAAGAAGGAAGTTCGGCAACGAGCACTGTACGGGATGTAACGGATGTAACGGATGTCAGTCCGAGGGAAGTCGGAAGAAGGAAGAAGGAAGAAGGAAGAAGGAAGAAGGAAGAAGGAAGAGACAATTCCCCATTCCCCATTCCCCATTCCCCATTCCCCATTCCCCATTCCCCATTCCCAATTATAAATATTCCCGATTGGCAGATGCGGCTGGAAGTTTTGATAGCTTATTTAGCACCGGAATATCGCGGCAAGGTGGCTGCAAATCTTCAGTTACCGGCTGACAGCATTAAGCGGCTGGAAGTGTTGGAAGCCGGAAAGAAGCAGTTAGCAGAGAATTTGCCTAAATGCGAGTCGCCGAGTCAATTGGTGTTGCTGTTGAGAAATTATGAATTGCCGGTGTTAATTGCGATCGCCCTGCAAAGTCCGCGAAGTGCACGCCGCCAAATTTGGGAATATCTCACCAGGTGGGCGAATGTCGAGCCGCCTTTAAATGGCAACGATTTGAAGGCTTTGGGTTATAAGCCTGGGCCTGGATTTAAACGAATGTTGGATGATCTGTTGGCTGCGAAGTTGGATGGCGATTTGGGCGATCGGGCTGCTGCTATCTCTTTCTTAGCACAACGTTATCCTCAAACTTAGTAGGGTGCGTCATCAGCGCGTTATTTTTTCTATAATTGATTAGCTATAGCCTTTCTCAGAAAGATGAGGTACTCATGGGCATAGGGCATAGGGCATAGGGCATAGGGCATAGGGCATACCTCACTTTTTTGAGAACCGCTATAATTGCTGACACACTCTACTAAATTTTGATTTTTCAATCTCAAACAGGCTAGCAAGCCGATCGCACTTTCTTTATTGATATCCCGAGAATTAAGGTGAAAAAACAGCGCGCTCCTGGTTTAATCGCAATTGTCCTTTACAAAACTTTTGTGGCTTCCCTCTTGATAGTAACTTCGCTCGCTTTGCTTTTTGCACTAAAAAATCATCAAGCCTTGGAGGATTTTTCGGAATGCTATTTATTAGAAACCAAACTGAATATTGTTGAATTTTTATTAGACAAAGTTCTACAAATTAAGCCAAAAACTTTACTGTTTAGCGGACTAGCTGCCGGAGTTTATGCAGTTTTAACTGTTTTGGAGGCGGTGGGTTTATGGTACGAAAAAGGTTGGGCAACTATTTTAGTTTTAGTGCTAGTAGGCATCAGTATCCCGCCTGAAATCTATGAGTTAGTTGAGGGTTTTACGGTAATTAAGTTAGCGGTATTTATCGCAAATATAGCCGTATTATGGTATTTGCTGCACCATTTGCCGAAGCACGGTAAGGGAGCTTAAAGTTCTGATGATTCAGAGGAAACTCATTTGACTTAATAAATGTCAGCATCTTCAATCAGTAGGCGATTGACCATTCTATTTGTGATGCCTTTACCTGATAATTTTAAGTTTCAAGATGAAATATTCAACTCTTCGGGCGCATTCTTTAGTGTATTCATAGTGTTTTTCATTTTTAATCATAGTTTCTAGGCTCTTTATTTCCCCAAGCTGAAGAGCGCCATTGATAAAATCACAAAAATGCTCATAAGTCAATATACAACCTAAATCTTTACAAAAATCGGCAAATTGTAAAGAGTTGCTAAAGCAAGGAGGGGTTATACCCCCCATGACTTATAGTCAGATCATATAGATGCACCCTGATGGCTTTCCCGTTCCACAAGAGCGGGATTTTTATTGGAAAGCCGTAGCGTTAAGTTTCACAATACCTACTACAGATAAAATGACGTGGGGATGCAAAGATTAAAGACATAGCAGAGCTAAAGCTAAAACAAGGGCGCAGATTGATCGAACCTCACGCCTAACTCTGCGAAATAACCCAAAGGCGGTAGCATAGTTTGGGAAACGGCATCAACTGAAGATGAACTTAGCGCCAGCAACAGTCCTGCAACAGGGCAAATACACAATTAACGCGACTTTAGGTATAGGAGGGTTCGGCATCACTTACCGAGCTATCCACACCCATTTAAACCAAACCGTCGTACTCAAAACCCTCAACGAAAGCCTGCGCCAACACCCAGAAGCTGCCCAATTTCAGCAGCAGTTTATTGCCGAAGCCCAACGCCTGTCGCGGTGTCAGCATTCCAACATCGTCAGAGTAATCGACTTTTTTGAAGAAGCCGGACAGTCTTTTATAGCAATGGACTACATTCCGGGCCAAACTCTCGCCCAAATAGTCGAAACCGATCGGCCACTGCCCGAAGCCCAAGCCCTGCACTACATTCGGCAAATAGCCTCAGCCTTAAGTACCGTTCACCACAGCGGATTGCTGCACGGAGATATCAAGCCAGAAAATATTATCCGGCGAGCCGATTCTCACCTCGTAATGTTAATAGACTTCGGCATTGCCCGCGGCTTTACCGCCGGCACCAAACAAACGCACACTAACTTGCTCTCGCCCGGCTACGCGCCGATTGAACAATACCTCTATGACGGTAAATGTACACCGGCCACAGACATCTACGCGATCGCAGCCACCCTCTACTACTTACTCTCCGGCGTGGCGCCCGTAGCAGCACCCCTGCGCGATCGCATTCCCCTGACCGAGTTGCGGCAATTTCAGCCGAACCTCAGCGCGGGAATCGAGCGAGCCATCCTTCAGGGACTCGAAATCGACCCCCACAACCGCCCTCAGACAGTGGAAAATTGGCTCACCATGCTGCAAGAAACAGAGCGAGTATCAGCAAAAAGAAAAGGCAAGCAAACTCTGCGATTGCCTGCACCTCCCCCGCCGCAGTTGACTTTGCTGGCGTTTTTCGTAACGGCTGCAATTGCAGGCTCGATGGGTTTTGACCTGGCTTGGCGCTACAACAGCACCAGTCTCAGCAGCAATCGACCCAAAATTGAATCCTTCCCATCACTCGAAGATTTGCTCAAATCCCGCGATTTGTCAGGGCCGATGTTCGGGCAGCCGTCTGTCGAAAGCAGCCCTCTCTACCCGATCGAACTCAACAAGCGCCCCAAACCCCCCTTAGAAAGCAGCAACATTCCCGACCAGATCGAGCCCTCAGAAACTAGCGCCGAACCTTCAGAGATCCCAACCCCGGAAACTCTCGCTCCAGAGCCCGAAGCCGAACTTGAGCCATCCCCGACGCCCGAGCCACAAGAGCAGCCTTCTGAGTCCCCCATTCCGGAGCCTCAAACCCAAATCGAGCCAGCACCCCAACCAGAACCCGCACCAGTACCGGAAGTTGCGCCCCTGCCTGCAGAACCGCCCAGCTACTCCCCCCCCGCACCCGCCCCGCCTGCCCCTGGGAGTGCTAGTCCTGAAACCTTGCCGCCCTCGGAATCCGCGCCGCCAGTAATAGCATCCCCGATCGAGCGATCGCCTGAACCTGCGATACCAAGCCAAAGCGGCAGCAATTCAGATAGTTCGATCGCACCTGATTCACCACCCCCTGTGGCAGATCCCACTGTGCCTTTTCCTGAACCTGCGACAAATTAGTATTGTTTTTGTTGGTTAAAACTGCGGACAAATACTTGGTTTTATGAGCCAGAAAATATCCGCTCAGTAGTGGAGATAATAATGCTTTTGCTAGCCAATGAATATCTCACAAAACCTTCTGTAGAATCTGAAAATTCCAACAGTCACGGTCTGAGTTTATCCAATATTTCCTATTACCTCTGCCATCCAAATGCCTGCCTCAAAAAAAAGCAGGACTCTTGGATATTGTGATTGAAATTATGTTATAATACGTGCGCGACCCTGAGGTAGTGTGATGTCGTTTATTACTGTTGCCAAGCTGCAAACATTTTTGTACAAAGCAACCCCAACCTCAAATTTCAGCGAATGTCAGCCAGGCTTTTTGGCTGAGTCATTGCGCCTCAGACTGTTCAAACTCTCAATAATCCCATCCCCGACAAAGGGGTGAGATTGTCCGTTACCCCAAACTTCCTTCCTTTGGGAGCAAGCATCATCGGGGACAAGCAAGTTATAATTTGTTGCGGAAGCGCACAGAGATTTTTTATGAGTAAACCCCCAGTTCATGCTTTTTTTGTAGGCCGAGCACTTGCCGAAGCACTGTACGAGCAATTAGAAAGCGCAGCAACCAACGCTTTCTCTGAACTCGGCAAATTTGACGCAGAACAAAGAGAACGCCTGCGACAGTTCACCGATCGAGTTGTGGAACGGGCAAACAAAGCTGCGGATGAGGCAATGCAGACCAGAACTGGCACTGCAACAAGCACCACCATTCAAGATATCCATCCCGCAGAGTTGCAAGCGACTATTGACGAGCTGCGCGCCGAAGTGGCAATGGTGCGCTCCCAATTGCAGCGCTACCGCAGCAGTTTGCCCTAGCGCTCTATCCGACCACAACTATTATTTACGACTACGCGAGCGCAAAGCACTGCGCTCCTGCGCTCCTATCTGCAATCAAAGCCACAACATAAAATAAGCAATTTGGGAACCCAAGTGTCTGCTCTCCTTGATGACTCTGTTAATCGCCAGCGCTCCAGAAAGCTCGCTGGCGAAGGCGATGAGCCAAAAACTGCTGGTAAATCCTACAAAAGTAAAGCTTATCGCTGGAATCGCGAAAAATATTCCCGGAAGCGGCGCTTCTTCGACATTTGGGCCTTTGTCTTGCTCTGGCTGGCTTCCCTCTGGCTCGACAGCAAAAATTGGAGCTACTGGGGAGGCGTGAGTGAAGAAAAGAAAGTTGCCAGACGCCGCTTTCAAGCTATCTGGGTTCGAGAAACACTCTTGGATTTGGGGCCGACTTTTATTAAAGTTGGGCAGTTATTTTCCACCCGCGCCGATTTGTTCCCGGCAGAGTTTG
Organism: Microcoleus sp. K4-B3; assembly: GCF_036704615.1. Taxonomy (NCBI): domain Bacteria; kingdom Bacillati; phylum Cyanobacteriota; class Cyanophyceae; order Oscillatoriales; family Microcoleaceae; genus Microcoleus; species Microcoleus sp. K4-B3. Next base: position 69,807 of record NZ_JAUBSF010000018.1, on the reverse strand, counting down.
TCGAGGAACTTTCTAAGCTGCAAGATAAAGTGCCTGCTTTCAGCTACGAACAGTTGGAGGTAATTGTTGAGCAAGATTTGGGCAAGACAGTTCAAGAACTCTACCGCAGCTTTGACCCGGTGCCCCTGGCCGCTGCAAGTCTGGGTCAGGTACACAAAGCTCAACTGCATTCGGGCCCGGAAGTGGTGGTCAAGGTGCAGCGACCGGGACTGCGGAAGCTGTTCGAGATCGATTTGCAAATTCTTAAGGGAATTGCCCGCTACTTTCAAAACCATCCTAAGTGGGGCTACGGCCGAGATTGGATGGGGATTTATGAGGAATGCTGTCGCATTCTCTGGCTGGAAATTGACTATCTCCATGAAGGCCGGAATGCTGATACTTTTCGCCGCAATTTTAGCAACTGTGACTGGGTGCGGGTGCCGAGGATTTATTGGCGGTACACGGCTCCGCGAGTGCTGACTTTGGAATACCTGCCCGGGATTAAAATCAGCCACTACGAAGCTTTGGAAGCGGCCGGTATCGATCGTAAATTAATCGCTCAGTTGGGGGCAAAAGCTTATTTGCGCCAGTTGCTCAACGACGGCTTTTTCCACGCTGACCCACACCCCGGCAACATCGCTGTTAGTGCTGACGGTTGTCTGATTTTCTACGATTTTGGCATGATGGGGCAAATCCAGTCGAACGTCCGCGAAGGACTGATGGAGACGCTTTACGGCATTGCTTCCAAGGATGGACAGCGGATTATGGATTCTCTGATCGAGTTGGGAGCTTTGGTGCCTACGGGTGATATGAGTCCGGTGCGCCGCTCGATCCAGTATATGCTGGACAACTTCATGGACAAGCCTTTTGAAAATCAGTCTGTGAGCGCGATTACCGACGACCTTTACGATATTGCCTACAACCAACCTTTTCGCTTCCCAGCTACTTTTACTTTTGTAATGCGAGCTTTTTCCACAATCGAAGGGGTGGGCCGAGGTTTAGATCCCGAGTTCAACTTTATGGAGGTGGCACAACCTTTTGCCATGCAGCTTATGACTAATGGAAATGGCCATGATACCAGTAGCAGCATTTTTAACGAAATCGGCCGTCAGGCGGCTCAGGTGAGTTCGACTGCTTTGGGTTTGCCTCGCCGGATTGAGGAGACTATTGACAAACTCGAACAGGGAGATTTACGGATTCGCGTCCGTTCTGCCGAAACAGAGCGCTTGCTACGTCGCATGAGCAGCGCTCAAATGGGTACGAATTATGCTTTGCTGATGAGTGCTTTTACTTTGTCGGCAACAATTTTGTTTGTTAGCAATCAAGTCTGGCCTGCAGTGGCAGTGGCAGTGCTGGCGGCGGGTGCAGGGTTTGCTCTGCTGCGTTTGTTCAAGCGGATCGATCGTTTAGACAGGATGTCATAATTGTGCAATTGGGGATTTGAAATTTCAGGTTGGAGATTTCTCGCCTGCCAAAAGTTGACCTCGAATGTTAACTTTTGGCTGGCTGACAACACATTGCTAAAATTTACAGCACTTACACGCTTTGACGCTAAAAACCCCGTCGCTTCCTAGATTTCTCGCCAGCTAAACCTCTGATTTTTTGTAGAAATCCTGTTTTTTTTTGCACGTGGTGCTTAATTTACTGGATTTACCGAAATTTTAAGACGGGATTACCATCATATCGATCTACAATATGAGGTCAAGGTAGTACAATTTTTCCAAAACTCACGATCGCAGGTGGCAGAAATTTCAAGTTCCCTTCGGGATTTAAGTTTTGGAAGAAAACATTGCACCACTTCAATCAAGCTTTTAAGTTCGATGAGTCCAATCAGGCAATCTATGAAACGCTCTTTCGCAGGTAAGACAGATACAGGGCTAGTTCGTTCAGTAAATCAGGATTCATACTACATTGACTCTGACGGGCGATTTTTCATAGTAGCCGACGGAATGGGAGGACACGCCGGAGGTCAAGAAGCCAGCCGGATTGCGACTCAGGCGATTCAATCTTATTTGCTCGAACATTGGGAAGGGCCTGAGGATTCTCCGCGGTTGTTGGAAAAGGCTTTTTTAATTGCCAATCAAGCAATTTTGACGGATCAGCTAGACCACCCCGAGCGTGCTGATATGGGGACTACGGCTGTGGTTCTCATGTTTAGGGATGAGAACCGACCTTGGTGCGCTAATATCGGGGACTCTCGCTTGTACCGGCTGCACGGCTCTCGCTTGGAGCAGATTACTGAAGACCAGACTTGGGTGGCTCAGGCTGTGAAAAGAAAGGCCCTAACTCCCGACCAAGCTCGCAGTCATCCTTGGCGTCACGTTTTGTCCCAGTGTTTGGGCCGCGATGATGTGCGGGAAATAGATATTTTGCCGGTGGACGTGCAGCCTGGGGATCGCTTGCTGCTGTGCAGCGACGGCTTGACTGAGGAACTTTCCGATCCTTTGATTGCTTCGCCTCTGAAGTCGATTCGCGCCTGCGAGGGCGCTGCAACTGCTTTGATTCAAGCAGCTAAGGATAAAGGGGGACGCGATAATATTACTGTGGTGATCGTGACGATCGACCTCAAATAAATCGGGCAACCCCCCGGACAATCTAAAATCTAAAATCTAAAATATAAAATTTAATGACCCGCGTTATCGGTTTGATCAGCGGCACGTCGGTGGATGGCATTGATGCTGCTTTGGTGGATGTGGTCGGTTCGCAAACAGACTTGAAAGTGCAATTGGTGGCTGGCAAGACTTTCCCTTATCCTGCTAATTTGCGATCGCAAATTCTCTCGGTTTGCAGCGGCTCAGCTTTGTCAATGGCTGAACTAGCCGACTTAGATGATGCCATCGCCCAAGAATTTGCCACGGCAGCCTTGACAATTCAAGCAGAATACGATAAAGCCGAATTAATCGGCTCTCACGGTCAAACCGTCTACCACCGACCTGCAGGGAAAGCGCAGAAAGACAGCGCCAGCGGGTTGATGGGCTACAGCTTGCAACTCGGGCGGGGCGCGCTAATTGCGCAATTGACAGGCATTACTACTGTGAGTAACTTTCGATCGGCAGACATTGCAGCAGGGGGTCAAGGAGCACCCTTAGTGTCAATAGTTGATGCCTGCCTGCTGGCGGAACCCAACCTTAGCCTCTGCATCCAAAATCTAGGCGGAATTGGCAATGTTACCTATCTTCCGGCCACGGGAAAGGGGGAAAACAAGGACGAGTCGGAGCTTTTGAGTCTTGGGGATGGCATCTCGGGCTGGGATACAGGCCCGGCGAATTCCCTGTTAGATTTGGCAGTGCAGCACTTCTCAGGCGGGACTAAGACTTGCGACGAAGGTGGATCTTGGGCGGCATCGGGAACTCCCTGTCAAGCTTTAGTCGATGATTGGCTCGCCCAGGAGTTCTTCCGCCAAGCACCGCCGAAATCTACTGGGCGAGAGTTATTTGGTGTAGACTATTTTGACCGGTGTTTGGTCGAGGCCGAAGGTTACAACCTCAGTCCTGCTGACGTACTGGCTACTCTGACAGAACTGACTGTTGCGTCGATCGTTCACAGTTACCAAACTTTTTTATCGGCTATGCCCGATCGAGTTTTACTGTGCGGGGGTGGCAGCCACAATCTCTACTTAAAACGCCGATTGCAATCTCAATTGCATCCATTGCAAGTGTTGACTACTTCTGAGGCAGGCTTGAGTGTAGATTTTAAAGAGGCGATCGCTTTCGCGGTTTTAGCTGCATGGCGGGTTCGGGGCATTCCCGGCAATCTGCCTCAAGTTACTGGTGCCCGGACATCGGTACTTTTAGGGGAAATTAACTCTTGTTGGCACAGTTGGGCGTGATAGCATAGAGTCTGAGGGACAACGGCTGTGCGTTGTTGCACCAGCATTGTAGCCAGCAGGAAAAGCATAGGAACAGCACTGTGGCTCACACGTTTTTAATGGAATCGGGCCAATGGACGCTCGAAGGAAGTTGGATTGAGCGCAATGGCGTGCCAATTACGGTTAAAGGCAAAACTTTAGTGAGCTGGAACCGAACAGATTGGTTCAGTATGGTGACGAAGCTCGTGTTTCCTGGAGGCGATCGCGAAGAGATTATTTTGCAGTACCGAGGACACCTCAACAGCGATGAACGGCAGTATACTTTTGTCCTCCAACACAGCGAACTCGGTCGGGTCGAGGGCGAAGGTTGGATTGCTCCCCAGTCGATCGTCCAGCGTTACTGGGTACTGGGAGACGAACGCCAACGGCGCACGGGTTTTGATACCCTGCATCGCGTCGATCACAACCGCTACTATCACTCTAGCGGCATCATGTCTGGTCATTACTTGACGAGTACGATGGAGGCTACTTTGGAACGTCAGTCGGAATAGCTTTTTCTAGAGTTACCACCTGCGAGTTCGAGGGTTTGATGTGAAAATTGAAGGTTTTGGTAGTCGGAGATCCCGCTCAGATGTCCGACTAGCGCCATTCTTGTCAAACCTCATCCGCTGTAACTAAAGACAAATATTTTATTTTGTTAAAAAGTTCACACTTACGAGCGAAAATTATCACATTTTTGAGTCGAACCGCGATAAATTATTTTTGCGGTATCTTTCTATGCCACTCAATAGATTGCTGCGATCGACTTCCCATATTGAGTCGAATCAAGAAAGAACTGTCAAAGTTTTCTGATGGACGATGAGTCTGTGCAGATGCTTTCTACCTTCTATAGCAACCACGCCCGACCCTTAGGACGTTGTTAATTGCTGAAACCCTTGATTTTGTAGCTTCTGGCTTCTCAGGTAGATAACTAAAGCCTTCTTCCTTCTGCTTTCGAGTGACGCCCCATCACCCCCAACTCCTTTCCACCTGAGAGAAGAGAGTAAGAGATAGAGGTCGCCGACTGCGACTCTTTGCTACTCAACGCCTGGGTTTGGTTCTAGGCCCCAATGATGTTTCAGAAAATGGCGGTACATGGTTTCCCGCAGCATCATTTGCTCGTAAAGCTTGACCAAAAACTCCTGAGCTTGTTCGCGGCTCATGTCACTTACCTGTGTTTTGAAGGAACACAGGCTAAATTGCTGTTCCAAAGACAATTCTGCTGGTTGGCTCATGACTTTGACTCCTCTGTAAGTAAAGGTGACTTAAAAGTGAACACCTGGATTAACCAGATTTGTAAAATGTTTCAGCGATAGAGTGTTGGTTTCGGGATACCAGATTGCCCATCTCGCTTTAGTATATATTACAAAAGGTAACAATTGTTTGACAAAATTACCATCTGTCCCAGGAAATAGCTTACTTAGGGATAGAGATGCGAAGATGTCTGCAAAAGTTCCTTCCGCAGGCATATACAACTGTATCTACTTGTCAAGAGAAAAAAGGCTCAGTACGAACCAAAAGAATTGAAGCCCTTTATACCAAATCGGACGGAGCTTTTCTCGGCGAGGGGGAGAGCGGGAGATGAGGAGAGCGGGAGATGAGGAGATTGGAAGATGAGGAGAGGGGAAGATTGGAAGATGAGGAGAGGGGGAGAGCGGGAGATGAGAAAAGGGGGAGAGGGGAAGATGGGGAGAATTTCTATTCCTCTGTTCTCCCTTCTTCCTTCTGACTAATTCGATGAGCCGCCATCCTGCGGTGGAGTGGCCGCTCCGGGTCTGACATTAGGAGCAGCGGGTGCAGGCGAAACAGGAGGAATGCCCTGATTTGTCCCAAAGTTGCTAGGCTGCCCCGGAGCGGGGAGAGGAGATTGAAACTGATTGGGATTGAACTGCTGCTGTCCCGGAGCGGGGAGAGGAGATTGAAACTGATTGGGATTGAACTGCTGCTGCCTCGGAGCCACAGAAGACGGCAGGGGTTGACCGGAATTGCCGATCGCAGGTGCAGCAGGAATGCCAGAATTGGGAAGCGAGGTATTGGGCAATGGGGAGGGAGCCGAACTAGGAAGAGTTGCCAGGGCAACTTTATCGCCCCCTACCTCTCTCAATTTGTCTAAAACCTCGACAACTTTGGCATATCTAGCATTTTGAGGAGCGTACAGCACTATCAACCCGGCAGGATTTTGGGTTTGGAAACTCTTTAAAACTCGATCGAGCTGTTGGTAATTAACAGGCAATTGGTCGATATAAGTTTGCCCAAAATCGTCAATGCTGACAATCAGCATCTCTCGCATCTGGGTTTGTCCAGTCTTCGCCTTAGGCAAATCGACATTAATTGCTTGCTGGCGAGTCAGTTGCAAAGCGGCCAGCAGAAAAAACGTCAAAATGCAAAATATCACGTCAATTAAAGGCACCAGTTCAATCCGAGCCTCTTCAGCAGGAGTATCTAGATTAATCTTCATCAGTTCTCAGGAGTTTTAATTATTAGAAGGTGAATCTTCTGCCGGATCGGAACCTTTCAATTTCGGCTCCCGGTTCCGTTCTCCCGATTCTTGAGAATTGAGAGAACGCCTGTTCAAACCATCGGAACCAAAGGAAGAATTGCTGTATTCTGTACCGGGCGATCGACCCTTAGCATTAGCTGCAGGCCAGTATTGCCTGTAAAGCAATTCCAGTTCATTTCCAGCTTTGCGAAATATTTTTGCCTGGTTGAACAAAAAAGCTTGAAATATCCGATAAAACGCCAAGGTAAAAATTGCTACTACCATCCCAGTAGCAGTCGTGATCAGCGCCTCGCTAATCCCCAAAGTTACGCCAGTTGTTGCCGACGTGCCGATGTCGCCCAGACGGATAGAACTGAGCGAGTTAATCAAGCCCAAAACTGTTCCCAGCAAGCCCAGCAAAGGGGCTAGAGCGATCGTAGCTTCTAAGATTTTGTCACCGCGGCGCATCGAAGCCAACTCTTCATCGGCGGCAGCTTCGAGTGCGAGTCGAAATAAGTCTGGTTCGGGATTGTAGAGCCGCAGGGGTGCAGAAAGAAATCGCCCGATCGGCTGTCGGTTAGCTTGTCTGGCAATCTCGCTAGCCGCCCCCCAATCGCTGCGAGCCGCATCAAGAATGCGGTTAACTATCTGCTTTTCTTTGCTCAGGAGGCTGGCCCAGAACCACAAGCGCTCGATAATTGTACTCAAAGATAAAATCGATAACACCAACAGGGGCCACATGGCGGGGCCGCCTTGTTTAAACAGTTCTTGAATATTCACAGTATTTTTACTCCTGCATAACCGGCTTCGCTTTGCTTCTGTTGAACTTTTTTTAACAAATTTAAGGCCATTTAATTTTAGCTATTAATGTACTGTGTTCCGGGGCCGATCGACCGATCGCGATCGACTAATTCCTCACAACTCGTCTAAATCTTGACACATATCTTGCAGCGACTGGTGTTGAAGGCGGCGGGAAGATCGGCGATATTTTTTAGTTTGCAGCTTCGGTTCGTATTGCTGCGTACCATCCGACTTGGTTTGCTGTTTCAAACTCGCCTCGGCACTACTAGAGTTTTGCTCTTGTTGCTGGCGGACGATCGCCTCTTCGAGAAAATTCAAGTAATAATCGTAGCGCTCCCAACCGCCCCGGACGACACAGTTAGGCTCGTCTCGGTGCGAACAGTCGCTAAACTGGCAGCTACCCAAAGCCAGCCTCTGGCGCGCTTCTGGGAAATATTCAGCTAACTCGGACGGGTCGCATTCGAGAGCCGGTTGATTAAAGCCCGGAGTATCGGCCAACAGTCCGCCGCCGGGGAGTTCAAATAGTTCTACGTGGCGAGTCGTGTGGCGCCCGCGGCCGAGTTTGCCGGAAACAGCGTTCACTCGCAGATTCAGGGCCGGGATCAGTTGGTTGATCAAGCTGGACTTGCCAACCCCTGAAGGGCCACAAATTACCGTTATTTTCCCTTGCAAGTGCCCGAGAAGGAAGTTAGGCAACGGGCCATGTACCGGATTTAACGGCTCTAACGGATAGACCGAAGTTGGAAGCAGAGGGTCATCCTCAGAAGTCAGGATAGATGGCTCTCTTTTCTCCGATAAATTATGGGAAGCTGGTTTCGTGGCAGAAACTTCATTTTGACTTTCTTCGGTCGGTTCCTGGACTCCTAAACCGCTGCGGACGCTAATAAACATTGGTTCGTAGCCCCAGCCTGAAAGACGCTCGCGCCACTGTTCCAACTCATCGGGCGTGACCAAATCGCATTTGTTCAGGCACAAACTCACGTCTAAACCTGTAGATTCTGCCTTGACTAAAAACCGAGTTAATGATGCGGGGTCTAAGTCGGGTTCGGCGAGGGCAAAAACGAGGAGAATGCGATCGGCATTAGCTACAGGCGGGCGGTTGAGTTCTGTTTGGCGCGGGAAGACTTCAGAAATTGCACCCCGGCGGTCAGTCCAGTCGGGTTCGTCTACCACCACGCGATCGCCCACCATCACCTGTTGGCCAATTTTTTTCAGTCGAGTGCGGCGAGTGCACAGGAGAGTCGGAGAATCAGCCAGGGGAGCATTTTTCCCGTCAATGGAGACTGCGGGATCTAACCTCACTTGGTAGAAGTTAGCCTGAACAGCAATTACAGTACCCACGATCGAGGGCGAATTCAGGCTCATCCTGCTTCCTGGTGTTCTGGGCGCTGCACTTTCATGGCAAAAAAACCGGAATCCGGTTCATCCGCGATAAATTGCGTTTCGAGAATCTGGTAGCCTTCCATTTTCAGACTGTCGGGCACTTGTTCGATCGGCTCTCCAGCGTCCAGCCACACCTCCAAAACAGCACCCGGTGCCATTTGCTCCAAGCGCAGTTTAGTGCGGACAAAATTCAGAGGACACGGAGTACCCCGCAGATCGATTTTGGCATCTGGGGATTTGGGATTTTCAATTTTCGATGTTGAATTCATAATGTTTTTGGCAATCTCAAATCCTGAAAGCCTTAGTTTTTAAACAAGTTGCCTGGAAACTGGAGAATCTAAAATTTTGTGTCCAATTGGACACAGACTATTATTCTTTCTGAAAGAAGTGAGCGCAATTGCGCTCACTTTTTTGATCGCTGCTGAAACCGAATGCCCAGGAACAGGCACACCTGCCATTTTTGTGAGCAATGGCACACAATTTTTTGACAGATACTAAAACAAATTGCCGGGGAATCCTCAAACAGGAAAATTTGACACCCATGGGTGTCAAAAATTGCTTATTTCTGAAACAAATTACCCAGAAACCCTTCCAAGCCGCCTTTACCTGTACGATCGCCCTTCAGCTTAGCAAGCTGCATCAGCAATTCCCGTTCCTCAGCCGTCACCTTAGTCGGAATGTCAATAGACACAGTAATCAAATGATCGCCGCGACTGACTGGATTTCCCAACCGAGGCACTCCTTTTTTCTCCAAAGTCAAAACAGTATTTGCCTGAGTTCCGCTAGGAATCAACAATTCCGTCGGCCCGTCTACGGTTTCGACTTCCAACCGGCACCCCAAAATTGCTTGCAAATAACTAATTTTAACTTCCGAGCTAACGTTAATACCGTCCCGCTTAAATAGCGGGTCTTCATTCACCGCCAAGAACACGTAAAGATCCCCGGGCGGTCCACCCAGTTTGCCGGCATCCCCTTCATTGGAAACGCGCAAGCGAGTACCGTTGTCAACCCCAGCCGGAATTGTGATTTTCAGCTTTTTCATCACTTCTTTCTGGCCCCGGCCGCCACAAGTTTCGCACTTGTCCTCAATCACTTGCCCGGTGCCGTTGCAACTGGGGCAAACTGAAACTTGAGTAAAGCTGCCGAAAGGAGTGCGAGTAGCGCGTCGGACTTGACCGCTGCCGGTACAAGTCGAGCAGGTTTGGGGTCTCGTACCCGGTTTTGCCCCGGTACCCGTGCAAGTTTCGCAGGTTTCTAGGTGCTTGATGCGGAGTTCTTTTTCCCCACCAAACACTGCTTCCCGAAAATCCAGCCGCAAATCGAGGCGCAAATCGTCTCCGCGCACAGGCCCGCTGCGCCTGCGACCTTGTTGTTGTTGGCCACCGACGCCTCCCTGAAAGCCCTGAAAGAAGCTTTCAAAAATATCGGCAAAGCTGTCACCAAAGTCTTGGAACCCAGGTGCGCCTGCACCGCTGACGCCTGCTTCGCCGAAACGGTCGAAACGGGCGCGGGTTTCTGGTTCTGAGAGTACCTCGTAGGCGCGGTTAATTTCTTTAAACCGCTCCTCGGCACCGGGTTCTTTGTTGACATCTGGATGGTACTTGCGAGCTAGGCGGCGGTAAGCACGCTTAATTTCTTCTTTGTCTGCGCTGCGAGAAACGCCTAATATTTCATAGTAATCACCGGCCATAGAGCTGCTTGCCTGGAGGTAAATAACAAAAAGTGTACGAAAAAGAAACGGGCGACCTTTCCTGAAATTACAGATTAAAAGTTAAAAATTCTCATTGTCAATTTTTAACTTTTAATTTTTAGCTTTTCAGTTTTAAAGGAAAGGATTCATATCATCAACTTCTGGTTCGGGAACCTTCTGTTTTTGTTTTGACTGTGGATTTGACTGTGGATTTGACTGTGGACTTGACTGTGGATTTGACTGTGGACTTGACTGTGGATTTGACTGTCGTTTTGACTGTCGCTCCGGCTTTGATTCCGGCTTTGATTCCGGCTTTGGTTCCGGTTTTGGTTCCGGCTTTGGTTCCGGCTTTGGTTCCGGCGGAGCTTGGGTTGCCACCAGCAGCTCTTCTGTCAGCAAAATGCTGTCGTCGTCCGCTTTAACCTGTTCTTGTTCTGATTCTACTTCTGACATCATCTCGCTTTCAACAACAGCTCCTGACGGGGCTACTCCGCTGCGGGCTTGGTCGTAGACTGCTGTCCCGAGCGAGTATAGCAGTTGCTTGAAAGATTCGATTGCGGGCGTGAGTTCCTCGACTGTGATGTCGGGGTTAGTCATCGCTGCCCGCAAGGCTGCTGCGGCTGTTTCCGCTTCGGCCTTGAGGTCATCACTCAGCAGTTGCGCGTTGGTTTTTAAAGTTACACCACAATTATAGACGAGGGAGTCAGCTTGATTTTTGAGTTCGACGAGTTGAGCGCGCTTGATGTCCTCGTCGGCGTAAAGTTCGGCTTCTTGTCGCATCCGCTCGACTTCGGTTTCGCTCAATCCCCCTGTATTGGAAATTTGGATGCTTTGTTCTTTTCCGGTTCCCTTGTCTTCAGCGGCAACTTTGAGAATGCCGTTGGCATCGATTTCAAAGGTAACTTCAATTTGAGGTACGCCGCGGGGGGCTGCGGGAATGCCTTTGAGCAGGAACTTGCCGAGACTTTTATTGTCTTTAACCAATGCCCGCTCGCCTTGGAGCACGTGAATTTCTACCGAGGTTTGCCCGTCTGCCGCCGTGCTGTACATTTGCGATCGGCTCGTGGGAATAGTTGTATTGCGATCTATTACTTTGGTGAACACCCCGCCCAACGTTTCTAGTCCCAGAGAGAGCGGCGTCACGTCAAGCAGCAGCAAATCTTTTACCTCACCGCCCAACACCCCGGCTTGAATTGCCGCGCCTACCGCTACAGCTTCGTCGGGATTGACGGATTTATCAGGAGAAACGCCTCCAAAATACTTGCTAATTGCCTTTTGAACTGCCGGAATCCGGGTTGAGCCTCCCACTAAAATAATCCTGTCTATGTCTTTGGGGGTCAAACTTGCGTCTTTAAGGGCTTGAGTCACCGGATCGATCGTCGCTTGCACCAAATGAGCCACCAGTTTTTCAAACTGAGCTTTGGAGAGTTCCATTTCCAAATGCTTCGGCCCTTTGTCGTCAGAGGAGATGAAGGGCAAATTGATTGAGGTGGATTCCCGGTTGGAGAGTTCGATTTTCGCTTTTTCCGCAGCTTCTCGGAGGCGCTGCAAGGCCATTTTGTCTTGTGAGAGGTCACTGCCTTCTTGAGTCCGGAAAGCTTCTACCAGCCACTGGACTATGCAGTCGTCAAAGTCATCTCCTCCGAGATGGTTGTTACCGGAGGTAGCGTTGACTTCAAAAATTCCGTCTCCCAGTTGCAGGATCGAAACGTCGAAAGTACCGCCTCCCAGGTCAAAAACTAAGATTTTCTGTTCTATATTTTGCTTGTCGAGCCCGTAGGAAAGGGCTGCCGCCGTCGGTTCGTTGACTATCCGCAGGACTTCTAGGCCCGCGATCGTACCGGCATCTTTAGTAGCTTGCCGCTGGGCGTCTGTGAAGTAAGCTGGCACTGTAATTACGGCTTGGGTAACAGTTTGTCCCAAATAAGCTTCAGCATCTTGCTTTAGCTTTTGGAGTACCATTGCCGAGATTTCCTGGGGAGTGTGAACCTTGTTCCGAATTTGGACGTTAACGGTGTCGTCTTTGCCTTTTATGCAGGTATAGGGAGTCCGGGCTCGTTCTTCTTCCGTGTCGTCCCACCGCCGACCGATAAATCGTTTGATGCTGTAGACAGTATTTACAGCATTAGTTACAGCTTGTCGCTTGGCCAATTGACCTACTAAGCGATCGCCCGCCTTGCCAAATCCTACTATACTCGGAGTTGTGCGGCCGCCCTCGGAATTGGCGATCACGACGGGTTTACCGCCCTCTAACACAGCTACGCAACTGTTAGTCGTGCCTAAGTCAATTCCAATAATTTTTCCCATAGCGCCTCATAAAACTTTGTGGGATGTTTGGTAACCTCCAACTACAAGTTGGGGGAGGAAAAACGACTCAGCTTGTTCAAACAAGCATCACCCGACCAGATTTGTAGGAAATAAACTAGATGTCCTAAGGCAATATCAAAGACGGGTAAAAACATTTTTCCGAATTTTTTGAGAAAGCGCTGACCTGCTTTTAGTCATGAATTAAGAATTTGGTTAATCTGCCGCCTTGGGGCCCCCGAATCGAATTCGGGGGTCAGTGACTTTGAGGAATGCAGTAGCTTGTATCCCGATTAACTTTCCGAACTATCGGGATTTTCATCTGAGGCTACCACAGATAGCCCAGCCGCTGCAACTTTCACTTTGGCGTGCCGCAAGACGCGATCGCCCAGAATGTAGCCGCGTTCTAGTTCTTGGATAATTGTTCCTTCCTCGTGTTCGTCAGTTGGCTCGCTGAGCAGAGCTTCGTGGAGGTTGGGGTCAAACTGTTCGCCTTCGGGGCGCATCGGAGAAACCCCGATTTGCTTGAGGCCGTCTACCATTTGCTTGTAAACGCTTTGGTAGCTTTTGTGAATGTTCATTTCGCCATCGGTTTGCGGCTTGATGTGCGATCGAGCGCGCTCGAAATTGTCAATTACCGGCAACAGGGGTTTGATCGTGAGACACCTTGCCTGTAAATCTAGCTCTTCTTTTTCCTTTTGGGTGCGCCTGCGGAAGTTCTCAAAATCTGCTGCTAGGCGGAGATTTTGATTTTTCAGCTCTTCTAGTTGAGCGGATGCGGCTTGCACCTGAGTTTTTAAAGCCTCTTTTTCATCGGTTACCTGCGCCAGTTCCTTCTTCCAAGGCTCCGCCGCGTCTGCAGTCGGACTGTTGGTTGAACTGCCGGTGACGGTAGGCCCGGATGCGTTTGCTGGCGAGCGATCGCCCTGAGCACTTTGATAAGCTCGAGCAAGTTCGAGCTCCCAATCTGCTGATCCGTTCGAGTTTTCTGGTGCCGGCGGATTTTCGCTTGCCATTGGCGAACCCTCTGGGGTTTCCCCAGTTGAGTTAGGATCTTGATCTTGCTGTTTTTCCTCGTCAATCATAAAAGCTGCGCGACAGAACCCTATCAATTCTAGCAGATACGTTTAACCCGGTAAATCTAGAGTGCTCGAATTTACTGTGTATGGCACAATCTGAAATGAGGAAATCTCGCCTGCTGTGGAGGCATATCTCAAAGGTTTCAAGAAAATATTCAAAGGGCAGTTTAGATATTTACCTATAGTATGACTGCAGTTGGGGGCAATTAAACGTTTGTTGCTTCCTATTTTTCGCTTAACGCGATCGCATTCATAACAGGTTTTATTAAAAATATTCTGCTATTACGTCTACTAAAACATTTCCGAATTAGGAGGCTGAATTTTTTAACGTTTGCTTAAAACAACGATAGTGACTTAAAGTTATCATCGGTCTGGCTGTTTTATTCGCAAGCTGACGCTTGCATTTTTTACCATTTTCTCAGTTTCCCAAGTCTGGAGAAAGAGGAATTTGTATTTAGTGATAAGTAGCTAGCTGTGTCCTTGTGTAACTCAGATACTAGGTTGTTAATCTTGATGCGGATTGGGGCTGTTGTTTTTCGGATTCGATACCGCCGAAGTCCCTTGAAGTCTCGAATTGTTACCAGCCAAAGGAGAGACATTAGCTGGTTTCGCGGAGGCGATCGTCTGTAGATACGATTGATATCTAATTTGCCTATTTCCAAGATTTGTGAACCGTCAATCTTACGTCAGCCGAGGTGAGATTTGACACTTCCCCGCGATCGCGGAGCCGAATGATTTGAGATTTACCCCACAGATGAATCTGGGATTTTGAACAAGAGTCGAAAATTTTGGGGGCTGGCGACTCCTGTCGGAAACTTGTATCCGTTTTCGGGCGGGGTGACAAAGATTCGGACACCCGGGTAGAATCACATTAATATTGGCTGACAAAAAACTAGATATCCTCAAAATCTGTGCTGGAGACTCATGTAGGTGATCGGGCAGTGCCCGATCGCAGATAATTCATCAAAATATATTTCAAAAGACCGATCGAGACTTTCGTAAAAGTTATCATCATCACACAACATAGCTCATCTTTAATTTATTACAGCTAACCGCGCCGCCACGGGCGCTGTGATTTGAGCAAACAATTTGGGAAAATAGAATGAGCGTGCGAAGGCGACACACCCCACCACGCTTTTTTTCTCCCAGTACAGGTAATCCCCAAGTGATGTGCCCGGACGCTATAACGAGAGTATCCCGCAAGTTAATCAGGTAAGTAAGCAACTTAGCACTTAACGAACAAGATCTGATTGCAAGCACTGGCAAATCCCTCCAACGTCTCGTCAATTTGTGGACGAAGCTTAGAGGGGACTGCGAGCTTACACTTGACAGATAGGGATTGAGCAAGAACGTGATAGCTGATCCATAAACAAAGAATACGGGGGTTAAAACCCCGCGTTGGTTTTCCTCTCAGCACTCTTTGTGACTGAGTTTCCCACCTATTGAGTGTTTTTTATGACTAACACATCCCAGGGGTTTCGCTCCACATCGATAGTTTCTGTGGGCACTTTTACTCCGGCTCTCACCAAGATGATTCAGTCGGGTTACGTCAACGGCGACCAACTGAAGCAAGCTCAAATTGAAAGCCAGAAGTCGGGTAAGCGGTTGACTGAGGTATTAGAAGCCCTTACCGGGCAGCCGTTGCCCCCAGAATTGCTGCGGCTTTACAAGAAGCAGCAGATGTTTGAACGGAAGATTGTCTACGGGGTTGAAGCATTTGACCCGGAGATGAGCGAAATGTCTAACGAGCAACTCGGAGTTATGCTCGACGGGTTGAAGATTTCGATCGACATTTGTCACCAAGGTCGGTTTTTACCCGTAGCGAAGACTGAAACTGAGCCTGCGGCGGTTTTAGTGGCAATGGTAGATCCCGACAACCTCAACGCCATAGAAGATTTGCGGCGGATTTTACAGCCTCACGGCTTGGCTTTGCAGCGACGGGTGATTACGCCAGACGACTATCAGGACATAACTTCGGCTTATCAAGACGACCAAGTTAAGGTAGCAGCCAAAATAGCAGCAGCCGAAAAGCAGAGAAAGATGGATTTAGGGGAGGGAGATTTTGGCGAGCTCTCGCTAGAAGAGGAGAGTGCCGATCAAGAAGACCTAGCTAACACCTTGGACGATGCTGAGGCGGCTCCGGTAATTAAGGCCGTCAATATTATTTTGGCTAAAGCTTTGTCGGAAAAGGTGTCTGACATCCACGTAGAACCTCAAGAAGAGTTCATGCGGATTCGGATGCGGAAAGACGGGGTACTGCAAGAGTATTTCCGGTTTCCTAAGCAGGTAGTCGCATCGATTACCGCTCGTTTCAAGATTATTGCCAACCTGGATATTGCCGAACGCCGACAAGCTCAAGACGGGCGCATCCGCCGGGTATTTGAGGGACGCACGGTGGATTTCCGGGTGAACAGCTTGCCTTCCCGGTACGGCGAAAAAATCGTGCTGCGGATTTTGGACAGTTCCAGCACTCAGTTGGGTTTGGGTTTGTTAATCTCCGACGAAGAAACTTTGGCTTTAGTGCGAGAGAGTGCTAGCCGTCCGTTCGGACTGATTTTGGTGACGGGGCCGACGGGTTCGGGCAAGTCAACTACTCTGTACTCGATTCTGGCGGAACGGAACGATCCGGGGGTTAATATCAGTACGGCGGAAGACCCGATCGAATATGCTTTGCCAGGAATTACCCAATGTCAAGTAATTAGGGAAAAAGACTTGACTTTTTCCAACATTCTGCGGGCATTTTTGCGGCAAGACCCTGACGTGATGCTGGTGGGGGAAACGCGGGACAAGGAAACGGCCAAAACTGCTCTGGAAGCTGCTTTGACGGGACACTTGGTGCTGACGACGCTGCACACGAACGACGCGGCTGGGGCGGTCGCGCGTTTGGCGGAAATGGGCGTAGAACCGTTCATGGTTTCGGCCGCTCTGTTGGGCGTGTTGGCTCAGCGTCTGATGCGGCGCGTTTGCGACAAATGCTGCACTCCTTACCAGCCTACTGCCGCAGAACTCGGCAAGTACGGTCTGTCGGCTTCTCAAGAAATCGATCTGACTGTTTACAAAGCCAACACCGTACCGGTGGAGCAAAGGAAGGAACTCGCAGAACGCGAGGAACTTTGTCGGAAGTGCGGCGGCCTAGGCTACAAAGGACGGGTAGGGGTTTACGAGTTCCTGAAAAATACTGAGCGGCTTCAAACTCTGATCACTCAAGGAGCTCCCACAGAGCAAATTAAGGAAGCAGCAGTAGAAGAAGGGATGAAAACGTTGTTGGCTTACAGCTTGCAGTTGGTGCGGGAAGGCGCGACTACTTTTGAAGAAGTCGAGCGGGTGACATTTACTGACTCTGGCCTAGAGGCGGAAATGAAAGCCAAACGCAAGCAGGGACTTACCTGCAAAACTTGTCGGGCGGAATTGAAGCCGGAGATGTTGGATTGTCCGTACTGCTTGACGCCACGCTTTTTGGATTGATTCAGCAGTTAACTGTTGACTATTAACTGTTGACTGTTAACTGAGCTAGATTGGTCAATAACTATCAACTCGATCGAGGAGAGGTATCTATGGGTCTGATGATTGAAGACGTACTGGAGTCCCTGGTAGAGCAAGGGGGTTCGGACATACACATCCAAGCGGGCGCGCCTATATTCTTCCGAGTCAGCGGTAAACTAACTCCTCAGACGCAATACGGCGACATTCTGTCTGCAGAGGAAGTGCAGATCCTAATTTTCCAAATGCTCAACAATATGCAGCGCAAGCAGTTGGAAATGGAGTGGGAACTCGACTGCGCTTACGGCGTTCGGGGATTGGCTCGGTTTCGCGTCAATGTCTACCGGGAGCGGGGTGCTTGGGCTGCTTGTATGCGGGCTCTGGCTTCTAAGATTCCTAACGCCGATGCTTTAGGCGTGCCGCAGATTTTGCGGGATCTGACGGAAAGACCCAGGGGTATGCTGTTGGTGACGGGACAAACAGGTTCCGGGAAAACTACTACGATGGCGGCTTTGTTGGATCTGGTCAACCGGACGCGGGCGGAACACATTCTCACAGTTGAAGATCCGATCGAATATGTGTTTCCTAATATCAAGAGTTTGTTTCACCAGCGCCAAAAGGGCGAAGATACTAAGAGCTTTGCTAATGCGCTGAAAGCTGCGTTGCGCGAAGATCCTGATGTAATTCTGGTGGGGGAAATGCGGGACTTGGAAACGATCGGTCTGGCAATTTCGGCAGCAGAAACGGGTCACATGGTGATGGGAACGCTGCACACTAATTCGGCGGCTGCAACGATCGATCGGATTTTGGACGTGTTCCCGCCCATTCAACAACCCCAGGTTCGCGCCCAAGTGTCTAACTCTTTGGTGGGAATTTGCAGCCAAAATTTGGTAATAAAAGTTGGGGGCGGCCGCTGCTGCGCTATGGAAATCATGGTGAATACTCCAGCTATGGCTAACTTGATCCGGGAGGGCAAAACTCCAATGATTTACTCCCAAATCCAAATGGGGGCAAAATTGGGCATGAGGACGATGGAAATGGCTCTCGCTGAACTTTACAAGAGCGGTAAAGTCACTTGGGAATCCGCAATGGCCAAGGCTTCTAAGGCTGACGAACTCGAACGCTTGATCGGCCCGGCACCTGTTGGTGGCCCTAAGGTAGGAGCTCATTAATTCAGTCAGCAGTCATTAGTCATTAGTCATTAGTCATTAGTCATTAGTCATTAGTCATTAGTCATTAGTCATTAATTATGGGTAACAACTAACAACTAACAACTGACACCTGACAACTGACACCTGACAACTGACAACTAATTTTTAATAAATTTTCAGAGGTGAGCTGTGGCTACCAACGTTATCCGCGAAAAACCGAAAGGTGGCTTTGATTTCAGTAAGATTCAGGAGCAAATCGAGTATAACCTTACCAGTCTTACTGTTAAGGATATGGCTATTTTTGCTCGTCAGTTTGCGGCTATGTTTAATGCAGGGGTGGCGATCGTTAGATGCCTGTCCGTGCTCCACGAGCAGTGTTCTAATGCTAAGTTGAAGCGAGCGCTCAGAAGCATGAATGCTGACGTGCAGGAGGGGATAAACTTGGCAGAGGCGATGGCTAAGTTTCCTGATGTTTTTGACCAACTGTTTATCAGTATGGTGGCGGCTGGAGAAGTCGGTGGTGTGCTCGATGAAACCCTAGACCGTCTGGCGGTGATGATGGAAAAAAATCACAAAACGGAGGCTGAAATTAATTCGGCGATGTCTTATCCGAAGACTGTGTTCTTTATCGCGATCGTGATTTTTTTCGCAATGACTATATTCTTGCTGCCAACTTTCGCTAAGATTTTTAAGGATATTGGTGCAGATTTGCCGGCTTTTACGGTGATGATGTTGGCAATTAGTTCATTTTGTACGGCTTGGCCTCCGATCCAACAGGTGACAGTTATTGGGGTAATTATAGCGCTCAAAATAGCCTTCGATATGTACTACAAAACTCCAATAGGTCACCTCCAAATTGATAGGATTGCGATGAAGTTGCCGATTTTTGGAGATTTGATCGAAAAATCTGCTGTGGCTCGGTTTTGCGTCATATTTGGGTCGCTGACGCGATCGGGCGTGCCGATTCTCAACTCTTTGGAAATTGTGCGAGATGTTGCGGGGAATCAGGCGATATCTAATGCGATTGAATATGCGAGACAGGAAATTCAAAGCGGCGGCATGATCAGTATTGCTTTGCAAGAACAGCAAGTTTTCCCGTCTTTGGCTATTCAAATGATGGCAATTGGCGAGGAAACTGGGGAACTTGACAAGATGCTAATGAAAGTTGGCGCTTTCTACGAAACGGAAGTGGAAGAAGCAGTAAAAGGACTTACCAGTATGCTAGAACCTCTGATGATTGTGGTCGTCGGTGGTATCGTAGGTTCGATTTTGCTGTCGATGTATCTGCCGATGTTCGCAGTGTTCCAGAAGCTGTAAAAAAGGGCTAATTAGTTATTAGTTATTAGTTAACAGCAATTAACGCATGACCAATGACTATTTTACTCGTTCCCAGGCAGAGCTGGGGAATGCCTTTGGAGGAGGCACAGCCTCGATTAAAAGGAGAAAAGGATTTGGAGGCTCTGCCTCCAAATCTTCATTATCAGGGTCTTCCTGGTAACGAGAAGCGATCGATTAGCAATTAGCAGCAATTAGTAATTACTTAATTCTTTGGTTTGAAAATGTCTGTTAAACAATCACATTACGAGGCTTTACTAGCAGAGTACAGCGAATCTTCCGCCGCGATCGCCCTGCTGAAAAAATATCGGCTTTACATGGAAATGATTCCGAGTATCCGCCGCGCCCATGATAGTTTAATTACCATTCCTTTGCCAATTGCGCGCTTGCGGGACGGAGTTTCTTATGCGGGAAGCCGCGGCACTAGCATATCGCCCGGACAGGCAGTTTGTTTGCCCTGCGATTTGGCAATTTTGATGTGCGATCCCGAGTGGAAAGTTAAAATTGGAGTGGAAATTTTGATTTTCATTCATCGTCCGGGCGAGGAATTTTCTGAGTTGCTCGGCCGGTGGCGGCAGTCTCAGGTTTGGCTGGATAAAGGTTACGAATGGGTGATGCCGTACCGCTACAGACATATTTACAGCGATGAAGCTGAGGCTGTTCATCCGCTATTTGTTTTGTTTGACGAAACGCCCGATCGAATTCAACGCGGTTTGATGGGTGCTGGTTTGCCGTTTGTAGTAGAACGTTTTGAGTCTGCGGTTGAGGAAGCACAAGAGCAAGAGTTTAGAGGAAACGGGGAACAGGGGAGTATGGGTGAAGAGAGTTATGAGTTGTAGGCGTGGGTGCGATCGCATATAGCAATCCTATTTCTTGAAGTAAACTAAATTTTTTTTCAACGAACCGCAGAGAACCCTCTGGGTACAGAGAAAGAAAAAAAAGAGAAATATTGATGTTTGCAAATTCCGAATCGGGTTGTTATATGCCGATATTTAAAGATGGTTTGCGTGCCGAACGCACAGTTTATGCTGCACCGGGAGAGCGAATTGCCGACCCTGGAATACCAGACCACTGCCTCAGCCTCCACATTGCGAATCCAGGTAATTTAGAACGGCGTTTAGAACGGCGGCTAGACGGTGGGAAGTTGATTGAGCGGCTAACATTGCCTGGTTTATTCACTTTTGTACCTGCTTTTCGAGAACCTGAGTGGTTTTGGGATTCTGCTGTTGAAATATTAGATATCTATTTGCCGGCTGCGGTGTTAGAACGGATTGCGATTGAAAGTTGCGTTAGCGGATCTTGCGGAAGAAATCGGGCCCCTAAAACAATCGAATTAATCGATCGCTTCGCCATTCGCGACCCGCTTCTCGAACAGCTTGCTCTTACCCTCAGCGCGGAAGTGGAGCGCAGCGGAGATTATTGCGATCGCCTTTATATGGAATCTGTGCAAACTTTGCTAGCAGTGCATCTGCTGCGACATCACTGTACAGTAAAAATTACCAATTCTCCTAAATTAGGAAAACTATCTCCATCCAAATTGCAGCAGATTCTGGATTACATTCAAGATAATCTCGATCGCGATATGGGTTTGGCAGAACTGGCGATCGTTGTGCAGATGAGTTCTCATCACTTTGGAAAACTCTTTAAACAAAGTACGGGACTCTCTCCCCATCAATATGTATTGCAGTGCCGCATTGAGCGATCAAAACAATTGCTCTCTAATCCAAAATTCACCCTTGCTGATATTAGTCAATCTGTCGGTTTCTGCGATCAAAGCCACTTTACTAATGTTTTTCGCCGCTATACCAGTCTGACTCCGCGACAGTATCGCGATCGGCTGTGAGGCGAAGCCAGTATCGCCAGATTTTGCAATTTATCGGGAGAATTTACAAGATTTGGCAGACGCAATTGACTTATGCTGCTTTTTATGCAGAAACCTACAGGTTAAAGCGATGTTTGCAGTCCAAGTAAACCGATCGAATGCTTCACGCAGAAAGTTAATCAAAGCGGGTGCAGCCGGAGTTAGCGGCTTCTTGCTGAGCCTGATACCTAGAGCGAGTAGCGCCCAACAGGAAAATATGCAAAATACAGACATACAATCGGCTCGCGGTTCCTACAAAATGGAGCGCGTTACCTTTAACAGCAACGGTGTTGAATTGGTGGGAAATCTATATATTCCCACCAATCTTGCCAAACCAGCGCCTGCTGTGCCGATTCTAGGCCCGGTAGCGTTTGTTAAAGAACAATCGCCTATCCAATATGCTACCCGCATGGCTTCATCGGGTTTTGTAACTTTGACTTTTGACCCTTCTTTTCACGGGGAAAGCGGCGGTGAACCCCGCCGCTATGAAAGTCCGCAAGCCAAAGTTTCTGATTTGAAATCCGCAGTTAGTTATTTGCTCAGCCGCCCAGAAGTGGATAAAAATAGAGTGTATTTGCTAGGTGTATGCCAAGGTGTAAATTGGACTATTCAGGCAGCAGTAGAGGACACTAGAATTAAGGCATTAGCGCTCGTGGCGGGTCATTATCTCACCCGACGAGAAACGATTGATGAATACAGCGGCGGCGAGGAGAAAACTCGGGAACGAATTGAACGAGCTAGTCAAGCGCGAACTAAATATGAAAAAACCGGTGAAGTTGATTATATTCCAATTGTCAGCTTGAACGATCCTAACGCTTTGCTGCTGCCAAAACCGATTTATCAGTGGTACATCCGCTGGGCTGAGCGCGGCCCTGCTTGGGATTTTTTGGGCAAATGGGAAAACCGAGTGGCTGCGATGAGCGAAGCGGAATTATGGACTTATCGGGTTGATGAAACTGTCAAAAAATTGAATTTGCCGCTGTTAATGGTACACGCTGACAGAGCCGCGAGCGGTTCAGTTTTGCCTAAAAAGTTATTTGAGCTGATTGCAGCTACAGATAAGCATCTTGTTTGGTTGGGCGATCGGGTGCAGTTTCAATTTTATGAAGAGCCTGAAACGATCGATTTGGCAGTTGGTAATGTTTGTGAATGGTTTAATCGCCATGTTTAAGTAAGAGCGGGTTTACCGATACTCTGGATGTGAGTCATAGATACTGGTGAACCAGCTCTACAGGCCTGCTATTACAGGAATTACGGTCAATTTTCCTGACTAGATATAACTGCTGATTGGTAATACCAATTAGTGAGTAATTTCAGCAAAAAAACAGGAGACTTTTAATGAAATTGGCATTATTTGGTGCAAGTGGCATGGCTGGCAGTCGCATTGTTTCTGAAGCGTTGATGCGGGGACACGATGTAACAGCGATCGTCCGAGATGCGTCGCGTTTTTCTATTTCTGGCGATCGCCTAACCGTGGTTGTGGGTAACGTTCTCGATGCTGATAGTGTGGCTGAAATTGTCAGAGGACACGATGCCGTTATCAGCGCCGCCGGACCCGGTGCTGCTACTGCTAATAACCCGATTTTAGCTAAAGACATTGTGAAAGCAGCTTATTCTTTGATTGACGGCTTATCTCGTACCGGTGTTAATCGCTTGGTTGTGCTTGGCGGTGCAGGTAGTCTCGAAATAACTCCGGGCGTTCAACTTGTCGATACTCCTGATTTTCCAGAACAGTATCGTGCGGCCTCCCTCGCTCATCGGGAGGCACTTGCTGTTTACAAAACTGCTGATTTGGATTGGACTTTTATCAGTCCGGCTGCGGAATTTGAAGCGGGCGATCGGACTGGTAAATTTCGGTTAGGAAGCGATATGTTAGTTGTTGACGAACAGGGTAAAAGCCGGATTTCGGCTGAGGATTTTGCGATCGCCCTGCTGGATGAAGTTGAGCAGCCTCAGTTTATTCGCAGGCGCATGACTGTTGCCTATTGAGTCGCGGCGGGTTGACAAATATCCGAGCTCGCCGTACAGGATTTGTGTTTATTGACGCGGACTTGATTTTAGCTGTTACCGGACAAGTTGGGGTCTGATTTCGGCAGTGAATAAACCGTGAATGCCTTTTTTGTGAAGCCTTGCATCGGTTTTGAGATAGCCTCTAGCATGGCAGCAAAGGTTGGCTGCCATGCTGGTTGCGTCGCCTAAAGTAAATGTGTGAGTTGAGATTTTGCCCTCGAAGGTGATATCATCAGCTTGCTCTATTTTGTTTGTTAATTAAATTTAAATTTAATATATAATTTACTCAATGAACCGCAGAGAGCGCAGAGTTCGCAGAGGGGAGAGGAAGAGCAAATTAGTTAAAAATTTATGTGAGTACAATTTTATATTAAACCGGAGCTATGGAAATGAGATTGTTGAAATCCTGGCGTTTAGTTTTATTAGGTTTAGTTTTTGGGATGGCTGTAATTCTCTCAAATTGCAGCACTACCTCAAATACGGTTAGCAATAATTCTCCAACTCCGACAACTCCCGCCGCAGTACCACCGGAAGCTTTAGTATACGGTGCGGGTGGGCCGCCGATCAATCTGGAACCGGGAAATATTACGGATGGTAATTCGGTGATTGCGATCGACCAAATTTACAATCGCTTGACTGATTTTAAACCGGGAACTGTGGAAATTGAACCGAGTCTGGCTACTGAATGGTCAAGTTCTACAGATGGTAAAACTTGGACTTTTAAGTTGCGTTCCGGGGTAAAATTTCACGACGGCACGGATTTTGATGCGGAAGCTGTTAAGTTTAATGTGGAGCGCTGGTGGGATGCGAAAAATCCTAACGGTTATCGAGAATCTGGTAAAACTTATCAAATTTGGAAGGATTTTTTTGGTGGCTTTAAGGGAGATAAAAATTCCCTGGTAAAAGAGGTGGCAGTTGTTGATAAGTCTACAATTAAGTTTGTTTTAAATCGACCTTTTGCTGCTTTTCCCTCGGCGATTGGGTCTGGTTATTTCGGGATGGCGAGTCCGGCGGCGGTGAAAAAAGCGGGTGCTAAATACGGCACTCCGGGGTCGCTGGCGGTGGGTACGGGGCCTTTTGTGTTTCAGGAATGGCGATCGGGCGATCACATTATCTTAGCAAAAAATCCAAATTATTGGAAAACTGGCACGCCAAAAGTCAATCAATTGGTAATTCGTTTTGTTGACGATCCGGCGGCGAGATTGGCTCAATTGAGAGCAGGACAACTTGATTTTACGGTAGATTTAACGCCGGATCAATTGAAAGAGGTTCAAGGAGATCCTAATTTAGAAGTTGTTGTGCGACCTTCTTTTAATGTCGGTTATTTAGCCTTAAATCCCAGTTACGAACCTTTGTCAAAACCGGAAGTCAGGCGGGCGATCGCCCAAACAATTAACAAGCCAGCAATAGTCAAAGCTTTCTGGGGAGAACTCGGAAAACACGACTCGGAATTTATCCCGCCTTCGCTGAATTTGGCGAAGTCCGATCGAGTTAAAGATTATGAATTTAACCCGCAGCAAGCTAAAGCAATCCTCGCGAAAGCCGGTTATCCGAACGGTTTTGATTTGGATTTGTGGTATATGCCCGTCAGCCGTCCCTATTTTCCCACGCCGAAGCCGATTGCTGAGGCTTTTGCGGCGGATTTGAGCGCGATCGGGATTCGGGTCAAATTGCTGACAAAGGATTGGTCTGCTTATTTAGCCGATCGGCTCAAACCTCCCGGATTTCAATCTTTTATGATGGGTTGGACTGGAGATTATGGCGATCCCGACAATTTTTATTATCCTCACTTCGGGCCGGGTTCGACGGCGGATTTGGGAAATTGGAAAAATCCGAAAGTTCTGGAACTTTTGGATCGGGGGAGGGCGAGTGGGGATAAAGCAGCTAGGGCGAAAATTTATGCGGAAGTTAGCGAGATTTTGCATGGGGAAGCTGTGCGTTTGCCGATCGTACATTCGCAGCCGCTTTTAGGGAAACGCAAGAATATTCAAGGTTGGATTCCGAGCCCTTTGGGGTCGGAGTCTTTTGAGGAAGTGAGCAAAAATTGAGAAGTTAGAGCGAGATGTACCCTACAGATAGAGTTTATGCGTAAGTCATGTTTTAGAGGAAAGTGAAATCGGTAGCATTAATTTGACTCGCCGATATCGCGCTTAGAGATGCCAAGATTGCCCCGGTAGGGACAAACCGGATTAAAGTTGCACTGTTACTTTGAGTAATTGCCAATTGGGAGAAGGTGATACCGCTAGCAAGTATCAGCAAATCTTTGTCGTCTTCAAAGTCAAAAATAGTATCCGTTCCAGCATCAAGTCCTAAGAGGAATCGATCGCTCTCCAAACCTCCAATCAAACAATCATTTCCCAAGCTGCCAAATAAAGTATCATTGCCCTTACCGCCGTAGAGAGTATCATTCCCTTCACCGCCAATGAGACTGTCAGAAGCGCGATCGCCCCTCAAAACATCCTCACCGTTATTGCCAATCAGGGTATCATTTCCCTTGCCACCGTAAAGGGTATCATCCCCGTTGCCACCTTCGAGAAAATCATTACCTTGATGACCATACATCCAATCATTGCCATCAAGACCGCTGAGGGTATCGTATCCCTGTTTACCGCTAATGGTATCGTTGCTGCGATCGCCTGCAAGGAAATCGTCGCCATCAGTACCGATAATTGGAGAAGAGTTCTGCGTTGGTGTCGGTGTGACAGATGGCGTTGGTGTTGATGTCGGATTGGGCGTTGGCGTGACAGATGGCGTTGGTGTTGATGTCGGATTGGGCGTTGGCGTGACAGATGGCGTTGGTGTTGTCGTAGGAGTTGGTGTGACTACCTCTGTGATTGTGCCGAGTTTAGCAACCCAAATATCTCCACTGGTTTCTCCCATCAGGTAGACATTGCCAGCGCCATCGAGTGCTAACTCTGAGGCTAATTCAAAGTTAGCAGTCCCGAATTGCTTCAGCCACAACTGGTTACCATTGCTGTCGTACTTAGTTGCCCAAATATCTAGACCACCTGCATTTTGGCCTACCAAAGAGCCGTTAGTTTCTCCCATCAGGTAGACATTGCCAGCGCTATCAACTGCTGAGTCTGAAACGGAGTCTGAGAGGAAGCTAGAGTTGATAGTCAGGAATTGCTTCAGCCACAACTGGTTGCCATTGCTGTCGTACTTAGTTGCCCAAGTATCTAGACGCTCTGAATTTATGACCTTGGTTTCTCCCATCAGGTAGAGATTGCCAGCGCTATCGATTGCTAACTCTGAGGGGGAGTCAGAGTCAGCAGTCCCGAATTGCTTCAGCCACAACTGGTTGCCATTGCTGTCGTACTTAGTTGTCACAATATCTAGACCCCCTGCATTGGGGCCTCCCAAACCGCTCTCGGTTTGTCGCGTGAGGTAGAGATTGCCACCGCTATCGAGTGCTGCTAACACTTTTGTTGCTGCCAAGTCAACGTCAGTAGTCCCGAATTGATTCAGCCACAACTGATTGCCATTGCTGTCATACTTAGCTGCCCAGGTGTCCAAATCCGATGGATAACCTTTTGACCAGTTATAGTTTGTGGCCGTCAGGTAGACATTGCCACTGCTATCCACTTTTATGCCACCGGAGGAGAAATCGTAGGTGTCAGAATTGACATCCTTCGACCACAACTGGTTGCCGCTGTGGTCATACTTGGCTACCCAGGCCTTTGGAAATGTTTGACCTGAACGGATATTAAGGGCCCTTGTTCCTGAAATGTAGACATTGCCAGCACTATCCACAGCTAGGTCTGAGGGATAGTCTTTAAGATCAGAGGTTCTGGGGGAGTTACTGACGAACGGCTTAAGCCACAACTGGCTGCTAATGCTGTCATACTTAGCTACCCAAACGTCGTTAAACTGCGCTCTTCCTATCAGGTAGACATTACCAGCACTATCCACTACACTCTTCTCTATTCCTTCTAAATAATCACTGCCAATCTCTAACTGCTTGAGCAACAACTGACTGCCACTGCTGTCATATTTGGCTACCCAGGCATTTCTACTTGGATTCGTTCCACTCACAGGGTTATAGGTATCTCCTGTCAGATAGAGATTGCCTGCACTGTCAAATGCTGTGCTCCTGAAGCTATTGTAAATAGGTGTGCCGAATTGCTTGAACCATTCCAAGTTAGGTGCTGGTTTTCCAATAGTCAGTGTGGTTTCAGGGATTGTACCTGCAACGGCACCTGCGATCGGGCCAAAGCCTAAAATGACTGTTTCATCGTTCTCAGGGGGGTTGTCAGGTTTGATGGTGACTGCAATATTCTGAGTAAGGGCAGTACCGGAAGCACCTGCGGGAAATGTAACAGTAGTAGAAAGGGTGTAATCTTGGTCAGCACCTTGAGTGGCGGTACTGTTGGGGTTGATGACAATTGGTACGGTTACGTCAATCAGTGGAGCCTTGTTGAGAGTGACAGGAATATTAATTGCTGTATCTTGGGTTCCTTCATTTTCCCTGTAGGTGGGAGCCCCGAAATTTACGTCAACAGATGTGCTGCCAAGCAGAATTGAGACTTTGTTGAAGTCAACACTCGCCACAGCCAAGTCGGAGAAGGTATCGTTATTGAAGTCCCCTATTGCAACTGAATCGGGACCGTACCCAGTGCTATATTTGGTAGCAGTACCAAAGCTACCCGTACCATCTCCCAGCAAAATTGAGACGTTGTTCGAGTAAACGCTGATCAAGGAATCATTCGCCACAGCCAAGTCGGAGAAGGTATCGTTATTGAAGTCCCCTATTGCAACTGAACCGGGACTGTAACCTGCGGTAAAATTGGCAGCAGTACCAAAGCTACCCGTACCATTTCCCAGCAAAATTGAGACGTTTTTGGAGCTATTAGTATCTGTCACAACCAAGTCGGAGAAGGTATCGTTATTGAAGTCGCCTATTGCAACTGAATGGGGACGGTACCCAGTGCTATATTTGGTAGCAGTACCAAAGCTACCCGTACCATCTCCCAGCAAAATTGAGACGTTGTTGGAGTAACTATTCGCCACAGCCAAGTCCGGGAAGGTATCGTTATTGAAGTCCCCTATTGCAACTGATTGTGGAGATGACCCAGCGCTATAGTTGCTCGGAGTACCAAAGCTACCTGTACCATCTCCCAGCAAAATTGAGACGTTGTTGGCGCCATTATTCACCAAAACCAAGTCGGAGAACGTATCGTTATTGAAGTCCCCCACTGCAACTGAGTGTGGAGATGACCCAGCGCTATAGTTGCTCGGAATACCAAAACTACCTGTACCATCTCCCAGCAAAATTGAGACGATGTTGGAGTCAGAATTCGTCACAGCTAAGTCGGAGAAAGTATCGTTATTGAAGTCCCCTATTGCAACTGAGACTTGTCTATCTAAGCTTGGATATAATGAGTGTGGATAGGACCCTACGCTATAGCTGGTCGGAGGTGAGAAGAGAGAGAGGACGTGGCTGTAAGCTGCCATGACATCTGGCTTAAACACTGTGGGTGCTTTAATTTTCCCTGTGGTAACTTCCAGTTCCCAGTCGCCGCCTTTGGCTGCACTCCCGGTGGGATTGCCAGATGCGGCGATATTTGCACCTGTGAGGGCGGCAATGCGTTGGAGGAAGGGATTAGGGGTGAGGTCAGATGCTACCCTGCAACCGTAAATCAGGATGTCTGCATCTATAGTTAAAGCGTGCCGCCATTGCTGCAATTGGTGTTCATAAGTTTTGAGGTTATCCAAACACAGTCTTATTTTGCCCAGTTGCAAATTGCCTGGACTGCCGTGGGAAATTAGATGAATACTGTCTATATTGGTGTGAGTTGCTAAGACTCGAGTGATTTGCGCGATCGCATCTCCTCTTGTTTCCAGAACCACCACCTCTGTTCCTGGTTTTACTCCTGCAACTAGACTTTGATAATCTTCTACTTGAGTGTCGATAAAGGCGATCGCGCGTGCTGATATTCTTGAGGAAGGCATAATACACCTCACAAATTAATTTATGTCACAAAATGCGTAGATTGCAGTTAAATGTGCGAGCGCTCGTTTTTGTCTGCTGCTAGTGCGATCGCCGGCAAGATTTACCCCAAAAGAAAATCAATCTTACAACAGCCTATGTCTGCGTAAGTATGTGCGTAAGTATGTAACTGTCGATCAAAATATCTTCTCTTTAGTTCCTCATACTTTACATAAATTTACTTTTTGATTCATATTTTTGTTCTCAAATCTCAAATCTCAAATCTCAAATCTAATTATGGCTAAATATATTGTTAAACGTTTGCTGGGACTATTGCCAGTCCTTTTCGGAATCACTCTGCTAGTATTTATATTTTTGCATTTGATACCGGGAGACCCAGCTACAGTGCTTTTGGGAGAACGGGGAACTCCCGAACAGGTGGAAATTTTGAGAGCGAGATTAGGTTTGAATCAGCCTTTACCTTTGCAATATTTGGCTTTTTTATGGAGTTTACTTCGCTTTGACTTGGGAAATAGCATTATTAGCGGTATTCCGATAATTGATGAAATTAGAACTCGCTGGCCTGCAACTTTTGAACTGTCTGTTGTGGGGATGTTGGTGGCACTTCTTATCGGAATTCCGGCGGGGATTTTGGCTGCTGTTCGGAAAAATAGCTGGCTGGACAATCTCGCGATGAGCGGTTCGTTAATTGGCGTATCTTTGCCGGTGTATTGGTTGGGATTGATGTTGATTTATTTGTTTGCTGTTTATCTGAAATGGCTGCCTCCTAGCGGGCGGATTAGTGTAGATTTGGGGTTTGGTTTTAAGTCGATTACGGGTGTTTATGTTTTGGATTCTTTGCTGAGGTGGGATTTGGCGGCTTTGCGAGATGCGATCGCCCATTTAATCCTGCCAGCTTTGACTTTAGGAACTATTCCGCTGGCTATTATCGCTCGCATCACCCGTTCTGCGATGCTGGAAGTGCTTTCTCAAGATTACATCCGCACTGCGAGGGCTAAGGGATTGCCGGAATATTGGGTGATTTTGAAACACGCTTTGAAAAATGCGTTTTTGCCGATCGTCACAACTATAGGTTTGCAGTTCGGCACTCTTTTAAGCGGCGCTATTCTGACCGAAACGATTTTCTCGTGGCCGGGAATTGGTTCTTGGATTTACACTGGTATTCTGACGCGGGATTACCCAATTGTCCAAGGCGGAGTAATTTTTGTGTCTGTGACTTTTGTACTGATTAATCTGGCGGTTGATATTTCCTATGCTTTTTTAGATCCGAGAATTCAGTACCGTTAATGAAAAAGAAATCAGACACGAAATGCTTGTTTAACATCCGGCCGCAACAGGTAGTAAATGCTAGCCGCTGCAAAACCCAAAGTTAAAAAATTGACTGCTGTACCGCCGCTACCCAACATTTTGACAATTTGCGCGATGGTGGCGATGATGTGGACAATTAACGTTCCCGTCCAAGCCCATTTTTTGAGTTGAAACAAACCCCAAGCTAAGAGTAAGGAGAGGAGGCCTAAAATAAAACTGAGCGCCGCAAAAATTGCAATGAAGCTGCCGATTACAGTGCCAACTTTCGCCCCGCCGACTGCCGCACCGAGACCGCCAAAAAGGCCGGCAAAAAGTAAGATGAACAAGCCGTCAAGGAGGCTGAATACGCCGCTAATTAGCTGCAAAATTGCCAGAACTGTAACGCTTTGAGGACGATTCATTATTTTGATTTTCCATTTTTAACGGATTTGAAAAATATTTTAACCTGTTGTGGGCACAGGGCGGATATGTATTCAGGATTTACGCACCGCTACCCGTGAAACCGGGTTTCTGCGCGGATTCTTCGCGGACAAACCTGTTATTTGTCGCAGAAGCCGGGTTTATGAGAGTAAGCGTGTTAATACTGTGTCGTTACGAGCTTCGCACTGCTAGATGCGATCGCAGCGATGGGATCGCGAGTCCGCAATGACCTAGTGACGGTCGATCGCCCGCTGTCATATCCCACTGCGATCGCTGGTGAGGAGAGCGTTCCTAGATCCCAAAAATGATATTATTTACTAAAATATATTTTTATTTGCCAGCAGCCAAGAGCGATTCTGTTTAGACCCACCTCTTTTAGCTGAAAAAACTTAACATTATTTAATAATTTGCAAAGATTAGCTATAATTGTTTACAGGTGCTGATTGGGGAACTTTTTTAAATTCACCCGATCGGATGAGTCTGAAAGACGATGCCAAGCATCAGCAAAAATTTTACCTTTAAAGGTAATCCTGAGATTAAATTAGGTGAGTCGGTATGATCGTTAGCCCTAAAAAGGAAACTGCTCAGGTCAAGGTGGAAGATACTCAGACTGTAGACACCAAGGCCGCAGAGACCAAAATTGCAGATAACAAAACCGCCCAAAAGCAGTCTCCAAAGAAACCCGCGCGCAAACCGCAGCGGTGGGCGATTGGGTTGGTTGCAGCCGGGTTGCTAGCTGTACCGACCACTATATATATAGCAAAAAGTCGATCGCAGCCCAAAGTAGATGCGATCGCCACTATGACAGTGCCGGTGGAAGCGCAAAACCTCACGGTGCGGATCACGTCGAGCGGCACGGTGCAGCCGGTACAGCGCGTGAATCTCAGCCCCAAAGGCTCGGGGCGCATAGCAGAATTGTTTGTCGAACAGGGCGATAAAGTGGAAGCAGGACAGATTGTTGCCCGCATGGAAAGCCGCGATGTAGAAGCTCAACTCGCTCAAGCTAAAGCCCGCGAAGCCAGCGCGCGAGCCAAACTTGCCAAAATCGAAGCCGGGAATCGATCGGAAGACATCGCCAGCGCCCGAGCGCGCTTAGAGCAAGCCGAAGCCAGTCTCGCGCAAGTCCAAGCCGGCAGTCGCGTGGAAGAAGTTGCAGGAGCCAGAGCCCGCTTGCAGCAAACTCAAGCCGGCTTGCAGCAACTGCGAGCCGGCAGCCGCGTTGAAGAAGTCAGCCAAGGGCGAGCTCGTTTAGCCCAAGCTCAAGCTCGTTTAGCAGATGCTCAAACCGGCAGTGTCAAACAAGAAATTGCCCAAGCACAAACGCAAATTGACTCGAGTAAAGCCCAAGCCGAACTAACCGCTCAACGGGTGGAACGCAATCGCCCGCTAGTGGAAGAAGGTGCTCTGGCTAAAGATAAACTCGATGAATTAATTAAAGAAAATCGTACTGCCCAAGCTAAATTAATAGAATCTCAAAGACGCCTGCAACAACTGCAAGAAAGTCGGGAGTCGCAAATTCAGCAACTGCAAGCTGCTGTGCAAGTCGAGCAGCAAGCATTGAAGCAATTGCAAAACGGCACGCGCTCGGAAGAAATTGCCAAAGCCGAAGCAGAAGTTGCCGAAGCAAAAAGCAAATTAGCGCAAGTAGAAAACGGCAACCGTCCAGAAGAAATCGCCAAAGCCGAAGCAGCAGTTGCTGAAGCAAAAAGCCAATTGGCCGCACAAGAAAACGGTTCTCGCCCGGAAGAAATAGCTCAAGCTAAAGCTGAATTAGAGGAAGCTCAAGCTCAAGTCCGCTTTCAAGAAGTGCAGTTAGAAGATACGAAAGTTCGCGCTCCTTTTGCGGGAATTATTACCCAAAGATACGCCATCCAAGGAGCTTTTGTAACTCCTGCAACTTCGGCCTCGGAAGCTACTTCGGCAACTTCGACATCGATTGTCGCTTTAGCTAGAGATGTGGAAGTTTTGGCGAAAGTCCCGGAGGCTGATATCAGTCAAATTAAACCGGGTCAAGAAGTTGAAATAGTCGCCGATGCTTATCCAGATAAAGTGTTTAAAGGCCGCGTTAAATTAATTGCGCCGGAAGCTGTTAAGGAACGGGATGTGACGCTATTTCAAGTGCGAGTTGCAATCGACACGGGCAAAGAGTCGCTGCAATCGGGGATGAATGTAGATTTGAGATTTGTGGGTCAAAAGCTGAGCAATGCTTTAGTTGTGCCGACGGTGGCAATTGTGACTAATAAAGGTCAAACGGGTGTGCTAGTTCCTGATGAGAAACAACAGCCGAAGTTTAAGCCTGTTACGGTTGGCTCGACTATTGGCAACAAGATTCAGATTTTGGAGGGTGCAAAAGCGGGCGATCGCGTTTTTACCGAACTTCCTCAAGGTAAAAAATTAGAGGATATTATCAAGAATCAAAAGTAGGGCATGGGGAATAGGGCATGGGGCATTATTTATCTCGATCGCTCTAGGGTGTTTCCCAACCCGGAGATCCCTCCTAACTCCCCTTCTTAAGGGGGGGACAAGAGCAGTCAAAGTCCCTCTTAACAAGGGGGGGACAACAGTATTCAAAGTCCCCCTTATTAAGGGGAATTTAGGGGGATATAGACTAGACTACAAGCGAGATTTATTATAGGTTTAAATATTAATTTGACACCAATAATCCAAATCCCAAATCCCCAATCGAATAATCCCAATCCCCAATCGCCAATCCCCAATCGAATAATCCCCAATCGCCAATCCCCAATCGAATAATCCCCAATCTAAAATCTAAAATCTAAAATCTAAAATCGAATAATTCCCAATCTAAAATCTAAAATCTAAAATCTAAAATCGAATTATGGATATTGTTGAAAGTGTCAAAATGGCCGTCACAACTTTGATGGCAAACAAGCTTCGCAGCACCTTGACGATGTTAGGAATTATCATCGGCAATGCTTCGGTAATTTCTATGATCGGTATCGGCGAAGGAGCTCAAACATTTATCGAGGGACAAGTTAACTCTCTGGGTTCAAACTTGCTATTTATTATTCCCGGCAGTCCTGAAGCGCAAACCCGCCCGGTGATTCCGCCCCAGACTTTAGTAGTGGAAGATGCAGAGGCGATCGCATCTCAAGTTGCTTCTGTCCAAGAAGTCGCACCAACTCTCAATGACAGTCAACTCGTTACTTACCGCAACAAAAATGTCTCATCTTCCATTGTCGGAACTACCCCAGAATTTCTGACAGTCAGAAGCTTTGATGTTGGTCAAGGTCGTTTTTTAAGCAAATTAGATTTAGAAAGACAAGAAAATGTTGTTGCTTTAGGATCGGAAGCAGCCGAACAATTATTTGGCAATACACAGCCAGTAGGTCAATACATTCGCATCAAAAACTCGACATTTCAAGTGATTGGAGTCATGCAGGCTAAGGGTTCTAGTTTTGGCGACAATCAAGATATGAATGTTTATTTGCCGCTGACAACAATGGCCAATCGCATCGTAGGTAGATCGTCTCCCTACGGTACAAAAGTAACATTTATTTCGGTTGCCATCAAGGATGAAACTATGATGCAGGCAGCCCAATTTCAAATAGAAAATCTGCTCAGATTGCGTCATAAAATTACTAAGGAGGATGATTTTACTGTCCGAAATCAGAAAGATTTGATGAAGACGTTGGGCAGTATTACTGGTGCTTTGACATTGATGTTGGCTTTTGTGGCGGCAATTTCGCTGTTTGTCGGCGGCATCGGGATTATGAATATCATGCTGGTTTCTGTTACCGAACGCACGAAGGAAATTGGACTGAGAAAGGCGATCGGAGCATCTCAACAAGATATCCTAATTCAGTTTATGATCGAGTCTGTGATTTTGTCAGCAGCAGGCGGGGCGATCGGCACTGGATTCGGTATCGGCGGCGTGCTTTTAGTAGCTGCTTTTACTCCTCTGCAAGCTAGTGTTTCCCCAATGGCGATCTCACTTGCAGTCGGTGTTTCCGGCAGTATCGGCTTATTTTTCGGCATCGTACCTGCAAAACAAGCTGCTAAATTAGACCCGATTGTGGCATTGAGAAGTGCTTAATTAGTTTGTTGACTGTTGACGGTTGGCTGTTGGCTGTTGACTGTTGACTGTTGACTGTTGGCTGTTATAAAAATAACTCATAACTAATAACTAATAACTCATAACAAAGTATGAATTTTCTTGAAAGCGTCAAAATGGCAGGCCAAACACTGCTAGCCAACAAAACTCGCAGCAGTTTAACAATGATTGGCATGATTGTCGGCAACGCCTCAGTAATTGCCATGATTGGAATTGGAGAAGGAGCTCAAAAATTTGTAGCAGGACAAGTCCAATCCCTGGGTACAAACGTATTAATCGTGAGACCGGGAGTTCCCAACGCGAGGCGAAGTTCTCTGACAAATGTGCCTCAAACTCTCGTATTGCCAGACGCAAAGGCGATCGCAACTCAAGTCCCCTCCGTTCAAGGCGTGTCAGCCGAACTTAACAGTTCAGAGATTGTTCGCTACAGCAACAAAAATGTTTCGGCTCTAATTTTCGGCACAATTCCAGAATTTCTAGAAGTCAGAAGCTTTGAAATGGCAAAAGGGCAGTTTTTGACCGAACTAGATGTTAAGCAAAGTAACCAAGTTGTGGTTCTCGGTTCAGAATTAGCGGAGAAACTTTTTGGCAATACAAATCCCTTGGGCGAACAGGTGCGTATCCAAAATGTCAGCCTCAAAGTAATTGGAGTATTGGCACCCAAAGGGACATCTTTTGGTACGAATTACGATAACTCGGCCGCAGTGCCGATCGCCACAATGGCAAACCGCATTGTCGGGCGGAAATCTCCCTACGGTTTAGCTGTCACCTCGATGTATATTTCTATTAAAGATGAGTTGCTAATGGACGCGGCGCAATTTCAGGTAGAAAACTTGCTGAGACTGCGGCACAAAGTTACCACCGAAGATGACTTTACAGTGAGAAATCAAAAAGATTTAATGGCAACAATGGGTGCGATTTCCGGGGCTCTAACACTTATGTTAACTGCTGTTGCCAGCATTTCCCTATTAGTAGGCGGCATTGGGATTATGAACATTATGCTGGTGTCCGTCAGCGAACGCACTCAGGAAATTGGGCTCAGAAAGGCGATCGGCGCATCCCAACAAGATATCTTATTTCAATTTATTGTCGAAGCTGTAATTTTATCAGCCGCCGGAGGGATAGTCGGTACTTGCGTAGGTATCGGCGGTATCTTGCTTATAGGTAATTTCACGCCCTTGCAAGCTGGTATTTCGCCTGTGGCGATCGCTCTTGCTGTCAGTGTATCCGGTGCAGTCGGCCTCTTTTTCGGCGTTGTCCCCGCCCGCCAAGCCGCCAAACTAGACCCGATCGCAGCTTTGAGAAGTGCTTAATAAATACAGCATATAGCAGACCTATGAGGTAAACCCCCGATCGATCAATTCCCGTAGGGACAAGACATTGCCTTGTCTTTACTGCACTTCATAAACCTATGGGATACGCTGTATTTACTTACTCCGGTATACAATCCGCTCATTTTATGATGGCAATTTTTTTTTGCTCTCAATACTAATTTTTTTTGAAAATACTTAACAAAGTTGTAGTATTTGAAGCAGTTTTAATGACTGTATTTTTACGTAGCTTCTGACCGCAAAAGTTCATAAAAAGCCCGTTAAATATTAAACAGCCAATAAACTTTTGTTGTGGTGTTTACTTCCCAACCAGAAAGTTTAATAATATTAGCTCAGGGGTAAACAGACCTAAGCATCTACAGACGGTACAAACCATTGCGATTTAATCAAAATATCCAATAAATAAACATGGCATCCCTGACCCCTAGTCCTAAATTTGACTATCTCGAAGGAACCACCCAAGCTGACAGATTTAACGCCTTGGATGGCAACGACATAATTTATGCCAACAGCGGAGACGACTTTCTTGAAGGTGACCAAGGCAAAGACAAAATCTGCGGCGACCAAGGCAACGATAATATTTTAGGTGGTGCAGACGACGACATCCTCTGGGGAGGCAAAGGCAGCGACCTAATTGGTGGCGATTCCGGCAACGATCTCATCTACGGGGGCGCAGGTAGCGATACCGTGACCGGCGGCACAGGCGATGATATATTTGCCATTGCTAAAGGCAGCGGCGGCCCAACTGTAGCCACAGCCGACTACATCGCCGATTTCGGCAACGGCAATGACAAAATTCGATTGCTAGATGGCCTCACATTTGAAGACTTAAATATCCAGCAAGGCACAGACGCCAACAGCAACAGCACCGTAATTCAAGACAAACTAACAGGCGAATATTTAGCAGTATTGCCAGGAGTCAACAGCAGCAGCATCAACAGCGACAACTTCACCACTCATCGATCGGGAAACCCAGTCACAGACTGGAACACCACCTTACTCGACGCCGTGCGGACAGCCAGCACCGCGCCTCCCCTCGCCTCCCGCAACATGGCAATGGTTCACGCAGCCATTTACGACTCTGTTAACTCTATTAGCAAAAAATACAGCCCTTACCGCGTCAGCATAGATGCACCAGCAGGGGCATCAGAAGAAGCCGCCACAGCAGCCGCAGCCCACCGCACCCTAGTCAGCCTCTACCCGGCACAAGCAGGTAAATTCGACGCAGCATTGCAATCATCTCTAGCAAAAATTCCCGACGGCAAAGCCAAACAAGACGGTATCGCCCTCGGACAGCAAGTTGCCGACCAAATTATTAGTTCGCGGAATACAGACGGCATCACGAAAGTAGTGCAGTACACCCCCAAAACCGACCCAGGCAGTTGGGTGCCGACTCCCCCTGCCCTTGCCGCCGCGCTGGCGCCACAGTGGCGGGACGTGACTCCTTTTGCGATGACTAGCGGTTCTCAGTTCCGCCCGCCCGGCCCGCCCGCGCTTGACAGCGCCAAGTACGCAGAGGAAGTTAACTATGTCAAAGAAATCGGCAAAAGTGACAGCCTCACCCGGACTCCCGACCAAACAGCCATCGCCAAATTCTGGGCCAACGGCGCAGGTACGTTTACCCCTCCGGGTCACTGGAACCAAATCGCCCAAGATGCATCGGCCCTGGGGGGTAACTCCCTGGAAGATAACGCCCGCTTGTTCGCCCTGCTGAATATTGCCGAAGCCGATGCAGCTATTAGTTGCTGGGATGCCAAGTATCAGTACAACTTGTGGCGGCCGGTTACAGCTATTCGCCAAGCTGACACGGACAACAACCCGAACACGACGGCCGACCCCCTGTGGACTCCGCTGATAACTACTCCGCCGTTCCCTGAGTACACGTCGGGCCACAGTACCTTTAGCGGTGCGGCAGATGCAGTGATGAGTTCTGTGTTTGGTTCGGATTTTGGCTTTGCAGATAGAGGAGACAGGACTGTCAACAGTTTGCGAACCTTTGAAAACTTCAGTCAAGCGGCCGACGAATCGGGCCTTAGTCGCCTTTACGGAGGCATTCATTTCATGAGTGCTAACGTCAATGGTTTAAGTGTGGGTAGAAATGTGGGGAACTATGTTGTCGAGAATTTCTTAGTCTAGGAAAGTAGGGCTCGGAGATACAGCAGATTCCACGTTTATGAAGCCGTAGGGACACGGCAGTGCCGTGTCCCTACCTACAAACAAGTTTTTACATCCCACATTCCGCACCCTCAACTGTCACAATCGGTTTTTACTGATTTTTAGCAAGCAATAAAGCTATAAATTATACCTTCATACAGTATATTGACAGATAAAAAACTTTTCAAAAGCATAATTTATTACCTTTAAAATAGAGTTTTCTGCGTAATTATGCTGTGTGACACCCCAGGGTGCGGAATGTGGGTTACATTTTTCTTTCCGTTTATTCGAGCAATTCTACAGTGCCGAGATATCCGTCTACTCGGACTTTTTGACCGTCTCGCAAGCGAGTGGTAGCTTCAGAAATATTCATGACTGCGGGAATTTTGTACTCGCGAGCGATGATTGCTCCGTGAGACAATTGGCCGCCAACTTCAGCGATAATTGCTGTTGCTCCTAATAGCAGCGGTGCCCAACCTGCATCGGTGTAAGGAACTACTGCGATCGCATTTTCTCCTAAATCCGTGCTCGCGGTGCGGCAAATCTTGACAAAGCCTTCGACACGGCCAATACTTGCGGGAATTCCCTGGATGATATTAGTTGCAGATGTTGCAAGTTCGATCGCCCTTTTCTGAGAATTTGGCAGCAAATTGCCGTAGACGACAGGGGGAATCGGACGATCGCGATCGGCTAACAGGCCATCGCGCCTTTGGCTAATTGTATCCTGAAAAGAAACACTCGCGCCGCTGCGAATCCACTGCTGAATTTCTCCAAATTCCAGATAAAAAATATCCCCGCTTTCCTGAAACACCTGCATTGCCAATCCGCAAGCTTCTATCTCCAAAAAAGTCCAGCGCAGGTGAGCCAACAACCGCGCGTAAATTTCGCTAATTTCGTTTTTGACTATCGCTCTTTCCTGACATTTATCTAGCCGCCACTTCTGCCCAAAATTTAAGTCTAATTTCCGCTTTTCTACTAAATTAGTTTCGGCTTTTTGAGCCATAGTTATTAGCAGTTTTTGGTAAATTTTTGGCTGTTCTCGCCAAGTAGGAACAGCGATATCAGTTCCCACTTCGCTCAAATATCCGTAAATATCAAGCCACTTTTCAAAATTAGCTTGTAAAGCCGGA
Organism: Microcoleus sp. K4-B3; assembly: GCF_036704615.1. NCBI lineage: Bacteria > Bacillati > Cyanobacteriota > Cyanophyceae > Oscillatoriales > Microcoleaceae > Microcoleus > Microcoleus sp. K4-B3. The sequence continues at coordinate 30,040 of NZ_JAUBSF010000018.1, read as the reverse complement.
CTTTCGGCAAATATATGTGCTAAATCTGCTCCTGAAATAGTTTCTTCAGACTGCGAAACAGCAGCTTGTCGCAATTTCTGAGCCAACTGCTGTAAAGCTCGCACAGAAGCAATTTCAGGAGCGCTCTCATTGTCCAGCCATTCATCAGCCAGGCGAAAAATTGCTTTGCGAATTGCCAGCCCGATCGGCCCTAATATATTGTAGTAAGTAATCGGTTTCAGCCACTCCTGAATTTGCTCCGCTCTCTCCAACAATTCCGTTAAATCCGTTGCCGAACTTCCCTCTTTTTTCTCCAGACTTTGGAGTGCTGGGAGGAAAATAGAAGTGCGATCGCCCTTAAATTCTGCATTGAGCGCCCTCTCCCGCTGCACCAGACGCCACAAACCAGGCAAATTTGGCAAAATCTTCCCCAAAGGCGGCTTGCCCATTTTTTGCCCTCTGAGCAAAAATTCTAAACCCTGCTCCGGCAATCCCATCATCCGAAAAATTTCGCCCAACAAAGTCGCATTAAAATAGGCGTGAGAACCCAGCAAAGTTGCGGTTTCATTAAAGTTTAAGCCGATCGCGCGATCGCCCAAAACCACCTGAAAAATCTCTCCCCAAACCCCGCAAGTCAGGGGCCGGTTAATCGACCAAGTTAGGGGGCGAATTGCACCAGGAATCACTTCGGCTGCAATAGTTCGCGTCCAAAACGGCTGCAAATTTGTAATCGGGCGGCTTTGCAAAATCCAAACTTTTTCCCCGTCCCAAGTCCATTCAATATCCTGCGGTATGCCGTGAAAAAAAGCTTCGATTGCTTGCGCTTGTTTGACTAATTCTGCTATAATCGATTTCTCAATAATAGAATTATTTTTAATTTGACTTAAACTTTTTTCTAATGATTCAAGTGTACTAAAATTTATTTCTAAATGAACCGGAGTAACTTGTCCGCCGACAACAGATTTAGCCCCTCCCGGCACAGCTTCAATAATAATCTGAGAACCGCCATCTAAAGGATTGCGGCTGAACATGACTCCCGCAAATTGGCTGTCAATATAAGGCTGAATTAATACTGCCATTTGGGTATCGGGCAACTGTCGCTGTCGGCGGTAAGCCACAGCTTCAGAAGTCCAATAAGACTGGCGACAGCGATTAATTGCATCGAGCAATTCTGCCTTAGTTGAAACAGGCCCAATGGTTTGATATTGTCCAGCCGCTGAACTAAGATCCCCGTCTTCTCCCGCAGCAGAAGAGCGAACAATTATACGATCGCGAATTTTAGATTTTATCTTTGCGATTAAAACATCAATACTTGACAAATGCTCGGCATTTTTCTTTTCCCCTCTTCCTTCTTCCTTCTTCCATCGGACTTCTTCCTTCTTGGTTCCATCCGTTACATCCGTTACATAATCCGTTGCCGAACTTTCTTCTTCCTTCGATGGCAATATAAAACCAGCAGGTACGTTAAAACCTGCGCGTTTGAGTTGAGACAATTTAGCAGCTTTATCGCCGCAGATTGCAGCATCTAACGAGTCATCAAGAGAAAACAATTGCTCTGATTTAGATAAAGCCATATCATCACCCTGACTGAAATTAATTGCTGCTAACAAAACAGCTAATCCTGCTGCTGCTAAAAATTCGGGCATTGATTGTCGCCACACCCAAACCCAAATTGGCGTGCACAGACACCCGCAACGGGAAGCAAAGAGTCTCGCCCGATCGCCCTCACCCCACCACCGCTGTGCCAAACCCCACACCAGCAGCCCCAACATGCCCGATGATACAGCCATCGGCGGCGAAAATACAAAAAGACCCCAAACAGCGTTGGTCACGCCTCCACCTCGGGCGATCGCATATCTGCCCGCAACTAGAGGAATTAACAGGGCGATCGCGATCGCAGGTGCATCCGGAAACCAAAATCGCCCCGCCAAAACCGGCGCAATACCCCTGGCAATTTCCGCCAACACCGCAGCAATTCCCGCTAATTTCCCCCCGTGAACGAAAGCTGCCGACACCCCCACATTCCCCGTACCCAGCGCCCTCAAATCTCGGCGGCCAAACACTCGCACCGCCCATCCCGTTAGCGGTAAAGCACCCAGGCTGAAACTAGCAGCCAACAGCAATGCTATTGTCCCCAACGGCATAAAATCAGCTCTCCTATTTTCAACCTCTAAACATTATGACGGCAATTCTGTCAATTTTTCTGTCTTCCGATATATCAACCAAACGGCATTAGCACTTAAGATAATGTAAAAGTAGAGTAGATAAGGATTTGGCCTAATGATAGATATCAGCTTGACCACTCCCATGGCAGTTCTTGTTGCACCCATCAAGCGAGTAACGATCGATCTGCTGATGCAGCAGCCAGTGCCGGAATCAAGTGTCAGCTTGACCACTCCAATATTAGTTCTTGTTGCTGGCTTTATTGCCGCAGTTACGATCGGCTCGATCGCCTGGTACAACTCCAAGCGCCCCCCCGGTTGGGAATCCAAAGAACGCCCTGATTTTGTACCGAAAGTTGATAAAGACGATTTGATTGCTGATGTTTCTGACTCGAAACGTAAATAAAACAAAGTTTCTTTAGAGGAATAAAAGCAGGACTTGTGCATTAATGAGAAAACCCGGTCATTGCGAGTTTGTCATTACCGGCCGGAGCGCGGCAATTTCAATGGTTCATTTTTCCATTTTTTGCGCAAGTCCTAGAAATTTCAAATCCCAATCTAAAATCTACAATAAGGTGCGCCCCTAAGCACCCTACATAGACAGGACTAAGGCTAAAAAGTAGTTTTAGACGACGATACATATAGCGCAAGGTGCGCCCAGTGCACCTACAGGTGCTGCGTCTAAGACTGATATAGAAGTTCTGGGTAAGTCTTGTGAATATTGTGTAGGGACAATTCAGAAAAAGCCCCTACAAATCGGCTATACCGCGCAAGTTTTGCAGCGGATTGAGGATCTTTCCTTGGCATCTTCAGCGCTATTTTTCAAGAAAGCAGAAGCATCCTTAACGGCTGCCTCTACTCTCTCTAAAATATTGGCATCGGTCTTGCTGTGATCGAATAGCTGCTGACCTTGAGTCTGCTGTCCGTCTCGCGCTTCTAACAAAGCTTTATCTCCGCCGAGTTCCGGGTCGAACTTGTCAGTTTCCATCGGTTCCCAACCCGGAGCGAGCAGTTTTGAGGAATTAGATTTAGCGGTAGTTCAGGCCAGGAGCCGATCGCCCATAATCGACAAATCAGCCCGATTCTTTTCTGCTTGAGCAGGCGACTGATTTACTTTAGGATCGGTGGATTTTTTATAATTCGTGTATCCATCACCGCCAGCCTTGTGAGGGTTATTCATTCCTCCAGCTTGAACGGGAGGATTATTGGGTCGAGCACCTTGAACATCGCCCGCATTGCAAGCGGTGCTGGTAAATAGCAGCAAACCTGCCATAAATACAGTCAAAAATTGAGTCAAAAATTGACCGATACCCAGTCTTTTAAAAAAAGCAGTTACAGTGTTCACAAAATTTTTCCAAATTTTTACTACTACTGGTTAAGAGTAAAAATAAACTCCCCATGCCTGCCTCTAACGGCGGTGATATTTTGCTGCGGATTGCTATCGATTTTTTTATAACTTTAGAGGGATTTAAAAAGTGCGATCGCCTTCGAGAGATTATTTTTGGTAGGACTTACGCGCGGGTATCTAGAAACCCGGTAAAAAACCGGGTTTCTAGAGTAAGTTCGGTTGAGAAGCTCGTACCCGAAAAATCAGAAAAGGGCGGAGGTAGTTTCAAAGCATAGTCTTCGGGTGCGTCCGTTCCAATAATTGCTAGATGTCAAAAGCTTTTCGGTTTTTGACCCCGCCCACAAACGCATACTTGCAAACGACTCATGTCGTGGAGATGTAAAAATTTTAGACTCTTGTTCAAGAGACCAGATTCATCTGTGGAGTAAATCTAACCTCTAAAATCTCCAATCCACTGACGCGCCCTACTAGCTAATAACCTCAGAACGCTACTGCTAATTTGGGAATTGTTCGACTTTCGCTTCAGCTTGCAAAGTCAGCACACCAGCTTCCACATTTAGCTGCTGAATTCGCAGGGACATTCCCTCAAGTTCAAAATTTCGCAAGTTTAAAACTTCACCAGCTTTGTCCGCCAAAGCAGCAGTAAACTCAGGCGAAAATTCCTTGTTGTCGGGATACTCGACATCCTGAAGAGAAATTGCCCAACCGCCCGCTTCGATCTGAGGTTTTGCTGTAAAATAAATGTTTTCAGTTGAGGCAGTTTCCCGCACCAATACCTCAGCATTTACAGCGATTTTTCCGGTTTGCAGCAACTGGCACTCCATAGTTTGAACGTCTATTGTTAGCAGTTTGCCGTCAACAGTTACTTTTAAGTTGTTCAGTTTGCGGCTGATGTATTCGGAATTAAAAGCGCGGTTGATATCGCTTTCTGTTAAAACTGCGCGTGCCGTACCGAAGGCAGGGCCGTTCAGTTCAATTTTGCCAAACATAGCGGTTAGGGGATTGACAGCAATATCTTTGACGTGAATTTGCAAATCTTCCACGCGCAAATCTTGTTGCATTACCAATCCTTTGCCCTCAACCGCAACGGCCTCTACTGCTCCTTGGGCTAGCTGGCCCGGATCGGTGTTGACTGTGACAGACAAAGTTTCCGATTCGTCTAATTTGCTAGCAATAGCAATTTCGGCTACTTTGTCGATCGCCTGTTCCCCTAAACTCCTATTTTCTTGAAGCACGCTCAGAATTCCTAATAATATTGTTTAAAAATAGTAGTTAATACTTAATTTAGTTAGCGTCTTCCTCTCGGCAGGTTTCCGGTCTTAAAAAAACTCAGCCAAAGACAGAGGGTTTCTACAAAGTTGCTAAAATTAGTAAAGTGCGCATTGCGCACTCTACATTGACTCGGTTGCCAAGCGGTGAAAAATCAAAAACTCGGATTTTTGCCAAAAGTTTTTTCGATAAGTTCGATCGCCCGCTACAATAAATAAAAGCCGGCACCGCCTTTTGTAATGAATCCAGAATCAACTCTCGCCAGACTACAAGCTACACTTCCCGACGGAAAACTGCCTTCTAGCTACGGGGTTTACTTCAAAAACACCCTAGTAGCCCTGTGTCACGCCCTAGAAGACCACATTTTGCAAACCAGCGGCGGGGAAAATATCGAACTCAAACCCCTAGTTTTGGTGACGTTTCAGCAGGGTAAATGGTATTTACAGGAAGCCGATCGCTACCTAGATATTGCTAATGCCTCTCGGCGCGTTGTCATCGGTGCAGTAGCCGACAGCGGTTTCGCTACCCACAAAACGGGTCAATTAGAAAATGTATCTTTAATAAATCTTGATGAGATCGACCCGCTAATCCAAGAATGGAATTTAATCATCCTCGCCCCGACATACAAAGCAATGGTGCTTTGCCGCGAACTTTCAGCCGAGGAATACTTGCCCGAGGGCAAGCCAGAAGTAGATACAGAGCGAAAGTTCTACGGTTTGTGGTCGTTTGACCAGTCTTTGGTGTCGGCTGCGGCAGAAATTTTTATAGAACAGACGCGACATTACAACTCTCCCCTGGCCGACAGTTTGCTGGAAATGTACCACGAAATCCTGGCAACTAAAGGCCCGCCTTTGGCCGACATTAGCGGCGTCGTATCGCGGATCGTCACTTACCTGCAAAGTTCTCAGCAGCAAATGGTAGCAATTAACCGCCAAACCCGCGAGTTGTGGGAATTGGAAGGTCAAGCTTTGCGTATCAGCCGCAATTTGAACGCTAACAAACTTCAAGCTTTTCTGCGGATGGCCCAGCGCGTGGACGAACGAGATACGTCAAATCCTACAGCGTCTTTGCAGGTGGCGGCTTTGTCGGAAACTTTGGGTCAACTGCTCGATTTGCCGGCTTTGCAGTTGCGCAGGCTGCGGCTGGCTGGATTGCTGTTTCGAGTCGGCTTAGTTTCGGCCCCGAATGAGGTGTTCGATCGCACTCCCGATGCTTTTGACCAAGCAACTCTAGCATTTTGGCGCGATCGCAGTTTCATTGGTTCCCAACTGCTCCAAGCAATGCCGGAATTAGCACCTGTGGCGGAAATTGTCAAGCACCAACTCGAATATTGGGACGGCAGCGGCAGGCCAGAGGGTTTGCGATCCGAAACAATACCCGTTGCTTCGCGGATTTTGGGGTTGGTCGCTCATTTTCAAGAATTGACTCAACCGCGTGGCGATCGTCCGGCTTTGAGTTTGAGCGAAGCTTTAGAAGAGTGCCGGGAACTGTGCGGCATTCGCTTCGATCCGGCTTTGGTGGAAACTCTCAGCAACGTCGTCAGGCTGGCAGAAATGGGTTTGATGGAGTTACCGAGCCGCCCGAGTCAACTGCCGAATGTATGGTTGGAGGATTTGGGCGATCGAACGACCGCGACTGCTCCGGCATTGTAAAATAACTGGACTGTTGACTGTTGACAGTTGACAGTTGACAGTTGACTGTTAACCAACAACTGACAACCAACAACAGACAACTGACTAATGACTAATGACCTCGAAGCCATACGCAAAGGCAAAATTCTGATGTTGGCCGGCACTGATTTAGCCGGCAAAGACTTAGCGGGAGCCGATCTCGTCGGTGCTAACTTGTCTCAAGCCAACTTGAGTGGAGCTAATCTCGCCGGCGCTAACTTGCAGCGGGCCGTATTGCGAGCCAACCTCCGCGGCGCTGACTTGAGCGGCGCTGACTTGCGAGGCGCAGATTTTCGCAATGCCGATTTGCGGGGAGCTTCCTTCGCTAACGCTTTAGTCCGCGACGCAAGTTTTGGGGGTGCTTTTTTGACGGGGGCCTCCATTGGCAATTTGGATTTGAGCGGTGTCGATTTTCGCGGGGCCGATTTGCGGGGCGCGAATTTGGCTCGGGCAATTTTGCACTCCGCCGATTTGAGCCATGCCAATTTGTCCGGCGCTGATTTGTCGGGAGCTGACTTGGAAGAAGCGATCCTGAATGGAGCCGTACTGCGCGGCGCTAACCTGACGGGGGCTAATTTACTTTGCGCCACGATCGAACAAACCGTTTGGGATGGAGCCTTGCTCGATCGCGCCTGTCTCCAAGGCACCCCCCTGAGCCTTTAAATTTCAACAATGTTGTTTTGAAGACAGACAAAAAAACAAGATCTGCTTATGAAGTGAATAAGCACAAGCGATTTTTACATTTCTTAATATAGGGTTATAATGGCGACTGTAGATGAGCAAACGAATAAATGGTAGCAGCTTTGTTTAGCAGTACATCCTTTCAAGGTCAAAGTGGCGATCGCCTTGTTAGTAAAGTAGCAGGAGCTGCGATCGCAGCCTTATTCAAGCGTTCTGAAAAGGCCGAGGCCAACATCCGAGTCGAACCAGTAGCCAAACTCTTGCAGGGAAGCATCGACGGTTTCGACTTCGTTGGCAAAGGTATGTTGATGTACAACGGTCTCCGCATAGAAGTGATGGAACTCTACCTGCAAGCACTCTCCATTGATTTTGGGGCGATTTTTGCAGGTCAAGTGAAATTGCGGCAGCCTACCCAGGCAAATATGCGAGTAGTCTTAACTCGATCGGATTTAACCACCTCATTCAATACACCTTTTGTAGTTGAAAAACTCCAGAAGCTGAAGTACCAAGAGCAATCTCTGCACTTTCAAAACACTGAAGTCAGCTTCGGAGCCGACAAATCCATTCGGCTTAAGTCCGAAATAACCGTAGGCGATGCCAGCGAACCCGTCAACATAGATATTACAGCTCAATTGCAAGTAGAAGACCGACGCAAAATCCAATTTGTCAGCGTTACTTACGGCGGTGACGGGCAAGCAGTAGACTTGGGTCAAGCTATAATTGCCCACGTAAATAACTTGCTAGACTTAGACAAATTTGCCTTAGAGGGCACTCAACTGCGAGTAGACCGCTGCCGAGTTCAGAACGACGAGCTGGTTTTCTACGGTTGGGCTGGTATCGAACAGTTCCCCAAAGGCAAGCGCTAAACCTCAGCAGGCTGAGGTTGGCCCAGCCCTCTAGTTCGGAAAAACAGAATTTTTCAGTTAGCAAACAACCCGCACCGGCGGGTTTTGCTTTGGATTTTAGATGGGAGGAAAATCTAAAATCTAAAATCTAAAATCTACCATCTCAGTTCGATCGACTCAAAATCAGCACTGAGGTTGATTCGATGGGGCAAATTATTTTGATAGATTTAAATAATAAATTAAATCACCCTCAAGAATAAAGATGCTCGGATTTTATTTATTTTGTATCTACGTCGCAGTCTTGTCCGTGTTTTCGGGGCCGGGTCACCGTCGGTCTGAGAAATGGTGGGTAGAAATTGTCACCGATTTGCCCCACTGTACCTACTATTTTGGTCCCTTCGACACCGACAAAGAAGCTTCCAGCAATACTCCAGGCTACATAGAAGACTTGGAAAGCGAGGGAGCCAAAAGGGTTAGCATCCGCATCAAACGGTGTCAGCCTTCGGATCTCACAATTTGTGAAGATGAAGTCTCAGAAAGTTTGGCGATTTAATGACTTTGAGTTTTGAGTTAACTCAAACCTCAACAATAATATAAACACGCTCTTCTCCTAGTCCTTGCCTTGCGGACTTTGTACTTGCAGACTTTGTGTGTATAGCAGGGACTTAGAGTCTCCCAGCCTAAAACTCTTCTCCACCGAAATGCTGATTTTAGACAGCAGCAACTCTCAAAAATTACTTGCGTCAAATCAGCACTGAGGACGAGCCGATCGAGTTATTTGCCCGGATAAGTTGAGAAGAGTAAAAACTACTTAACTTGTTGCAGAGGTGAATTATGTTTGAACTTTATATGTTCGGTATGTTCCTTGCGGCGGTTTCGATACTGACTCAACCGATGACCAGCGGTAGAGGTCGCCAGTGGTGGGTGGAAGTTGACACAGATTCGCCCAAGCACACCTATTACTTTGGCCCCTACGACAGCAAGGATGAAGCTTCTAATAACACTAACGCCTACATCACAGACTTGGAAAAGAAAGGAGCTAAAAACATTAGCATCAACATCAAGCAAGGTCGCCAACCCAGTCAGCTAAAAGCTAGCGAAGAGTCTTGAGAAAGTGGAATGCTCAACTATGAATAGGTCGATCGAGCTAAATCCGCTCGGGCGCGGGTTCACCAATATCGATGACTTCAGCTCTAGGATATTTGTAAACCCGCCTCAACCCGAGGGATGATTCACTTTCCTTGGTGATTTTGTTTGATACGGGCAATGCAAGTTTGTTCAAAGTAGCGCTTGGTTTAAATTGCTCCGGGGATTAAAAGTGCGATTTCCTTTGATTTTTTCATAGCATTCGCGTTCTACAGTGCTAATTTCTTTCGGCGGCACGATCGCCACTTTGACCAACAAATCAGTCCGTTCGTCTTTCTTCGGTTTCGGCCATCCTTTGCCCCGCAACCGCAAAGACTGACCAGAGCGAATCCCCGCCGGAAACTTGACAGTAATCATACCTTCTGGTGCAGGCACTTCAATTGAAGCTCCCAACACCGCTTCGTCGGGAGTTATCGGCACTTCGCAGACCAAATTCTCTCCCTCAAACTGGAAGAAAGGGTGAGGCAAAACTTCTAATTTTAGGTACAAATCTCCCTGCTGCTTCGTGTACGGGTCAACTTGACCTTTGCCTTTTATCCGAATTTTGCTGCCAGTTTTCACTCCAGCAGGAATCGAAACTTCGCCTGTGGCGACACGCTTGGAAGTACCCCGAAAGGCTTCCCCCAAAGTCAGGGAAATGGCGACCTCGGTGTCGAGAGAGCTTCCTGCGGTGCGGTTTTCGTACCCCGCGAAATCTTCAAATCCGCCAAAACCGGTGGGCCCGCCACTGCTGGTGCGGTAGTTGCTGTAATTCCACTTGCCGGTGCGCCCACTACCCGCACTGCTACCTGCGCGGCCTAGCAAGGCATTGATAAATTCGTCAAAACTGCCGTACTCGCTGAAGTCAACCCCGCCAAAGTCTACATTCGTAGCGCCCCCGCCCGGCCATCCGCCTGGAGTTGTGGCAGCTTGCTTCCAGTATTGACCGTATTGGTCGTATTTTTTGCGTTTTTCTGGGTCTGAGAGCACTTCGTAAGCTTCGTTTACTTCTTTAAAACGAGCTTCGGCTTCTTTGTTCCCGGGGTTCATGTCCGGGTGATATTTCCGGGCTAGTTTGCGGAAAGTTTTTTTAATTTCGTCAGAAGTGGCAGTTTTGTTGAGTCCCAAAATAGCGTAATAGTCTTTAAAATCTGTTGCAGCCATTAAGCAATCCCTCTTTATTAGTTGTTAGTTGTTAGTTGTTAGAAAGAATAAATCCCAAATTAGCAGGATGGCGAATTAGCTGGATGCCAGTGGCAAAAGTGCCTGCGGCATCTCATTCAAATTATAGGTTATCAAAGGTTTGGACTCGATCGAGTTCGGTTGTTGCTTGGCGTTCGATCGCAATTTCCGCACTCCGCTGCTGTTTGAGATTTTATAGCATTCGGCTCTCTTGTGCTGAAGGCAGCCGGAGCAGCCGGCTCTGTTATGCTTTTGGCATTCGACAAGAAAAACAATGGTTTCATCAATTAAGAACGTCCTCACCCTATGGGCGGTTACTATACCTTTGAGCTTTTAGACGGTGAAACTCTTGCCACGATCAGTTTTGAAGAGTTGTGCGCCTTCGGGCTTTCGGGAGGCGGCGAGAGCTTTAGGCTGCTACCCGGTTGAAACGAACCGGGGAAAGCTGCTGCTGTTGATGGCGCGAGGCTAGGAGGGTTGACTGGCGCGGACGATCGCTCTTTTTTTGCACTTTTTTTGTGGCGCGGTGCGATCGAACTTCTCGATCTGAGCTTTTCACCCGATGCAAATCCTAGAAAGTTCTCATCAGCAACTCTGGTCGAATCTCCTGGCTGAATTGTCGCGAACTTATACCCTAAAACGCGCAGTAATTCCACAATCTTTCGAGATAATTTTCCCTCACCTCAGAGCGGTGCTATACAATCTTATTTTTTCACTATCTGAATACATTTAAGTCAAAGTAATATAACATAATCTCTCCGATGTCTGTTAACTAGAACACACACATTTAAAAAATTTAAGATAAAATAGTAGAGCGATAAGCTTTTAACGCTACGAGAGTGCTAACATTATGAATTATTTGCTAAGTTGGCCTTGCGGCTGCTGCGACGATTGGAAAGATAGTTCCGAGAGTTGTGTTGTACTAAGAAACGGGCAGCGCATTTGTCAGTCGTGCTACGATCGCAAATACAAGAATCAGAAGCTATTCGCCAGACGCCGGCGAGCGAACATATCTGTATCACCGCAGGCCCTAACAGAGACTATCCCTTATTAATGTGCAATGCTGTGAATAAAGCGAAGTATTTAGACAACCTAAATCAGCGGTTTCCATTAATAATAAGATAAAAAAATTTAATTTCGTCATCAGTCATCAGTCATCGGTCATTGGTTATCTGTCACTAATTTAGTTATTTATCATCTGTCACTTGAAAAGCAGGTAACAGATTTTAACTTAAAAAACTAATGACTGACGACTAATGACTAATGACTAATAACTAAATGATAGTTCCATCAGGAATCGTGGCATTTTTCAGGACTACGATAATGCCGCTGCGGATGTAAAAACCAAGGTTTTCGCGGTTGGCTTCTTCCACTCGGTCTTTATTAATTATTTGAACATTGTGGCCGATGCGGGCATTTTTATCCACAATCGCGCGGCGAATTGTAGTATCTGCACCGATACCGAGGGCGACGCCGCCGTTGTCCACACTCGAATGCCGTTCGGCGTCCGGTTCGTAAAAGTCAGCACCCATGACCAGAGTGTCTTGAATCGTACATCCAGCTTCAATGCGCGATCGAACTCCCAACACAGAATGGTCGATCCGACACTTTTTGAGAATGCAGCCTTCAGCAATAATCGATTCCGTGACGTGAGTATCTAAAAGCTTAGTCGGCGGCAAGAAACGCGGGCGAGTGTAAATAGGCGCCTTTTCATCGTAGAAACTGAAAGGAGGCTGAGGCTGTTTTGTCAGCGCCAAGTTAGCATCGTAAAAAGCCTCAATGGTTCCGATATCTTCCCAGTAATCGTCAAACAAATAAGCTTGAACGTTGTGGTCTTTTGCATTATTCGGAATAATCTCTTTACCAAAATCAGTTTGGTTTGGAGATTCTTTCAGGAGTTTAATCAGAACTTCTTTTTTGAAGACGTAAATCCCCATCGAAGCAATGTAAGGACTTTCCTGAGCCTGCTGCGCTGTCAGTCCCAGTTTAGTAGTATCCACCTGCATTTGTTTGAGCGCATCGCCTTTTGGCTTTTCGCTGAAAGAAACAATGCGGCCGTTGTCGTCGATTTTCATCAAACCAAAATCCGAGGCCCGCTTCTCGTCCATTGGCAAAACTGAGAGGGTGATATCGGCGTTGGTTTCGCGGTGTCTCTGCACAAACTTCTGGTAGTCCATGCGGTAGAGGTGGTCGCCTGAAAGAATCAAGTATTCGTCAACGTCCCACTCTTCTAGCAGCCAGAGATATTGGCGAACTGCGTCGGCTGTCCCTTGAAACCAGTTGGGGTTTTCCTGAGTTTGCTGCGCGGCGAGCACCTCTGCAAATCCGTCGGTGAAGCCGGAAAACTGGTAGGTGCGAGCGATGTGGCGGTTGAGGGATGCCGAGTTGAATTGAGTGAGGACGTAGATTTTGACTATTTCCGAGTTGATGCAGTTGCTGACAGGAATATCGATGAGGCGATATTTGCCTGCGAGGGGAACTGCGGGTTTGGCTCGCAGTTTGGTTAGGGGGTAAAGGCGGGTGCCTACACCGCCACCGAGGATGATGGCTAAGACTTTTTTCAAGGAACTTTCTCCCTAGGGTCGATTAACTCTCCAAGTACAGTGTCGGATGGTGAGGGCTTCTTGACAAGGGGGGGGAGCAAGGAAGTTTTGAGTTTTGAGTTATGAGTTGAGTCGCTTACGCAGAAACCGGGTTATTTAATCCAAATACTTCTTCAAACCTTCAATAAAAGTTAAAAAACCCAGTTTATGAGAGTTGGAGTGCGTCCGGGACTGGAGTTAGGAGTTTTGAGTTGTGAGTTAAAATACCCATCAATCAATAATGGATATTTAAAAAAGTTTTGAGTTGTGAGTTAAAATACCGCTCAATAAATAAGGGCTGTTTAAGGAAAGAATAAGGTGCGGGGTTTTGGCTGTTAATAACAAGTTTTTTGGGTAAATTCCCGCTTTTCGCAATTTCTCCATCCAGGCTCATGGCGCTGTTGTCCTTTTTCAAGGCTGGTCGATCGCGCTCTGTCACGCACAAAGCGCGCTTTGAGCTTGGGTTTGAGCTCGTTCTTGTTGCTGGCGTTCCTGTTCTGTGAGTTTGTCCGACTCCACAGCAGTCAGGAAGCGCCACCTGCCGGGACGATAAATTTCTAGGTAGAGTCAGTTTTCAATCTTAGATTGACTGCAAATTTGTGTAAGATTTTACAATTTGTCGATCGACAAAATTGGATAAAATGTCTATTCTCTACCAAAAGCTAGATCCGCTAGAAACCTCTGCTACTGTAGCCTAAGCCCTAAAAGCTAGAAAAAATGTATGCAAATTCAAACGCCGGACTGGGTTAAACACGCGGTATTCTACCAAATATTCCCCGATCGCTTCGCCAAAAGCAAACAGCCCCGCAAACGCCTGCTGCAAAACTTCATGTGGGAAGAATGGCACGAAATCCCCACCCTCCAAGGCTACAAAGGCGGGGACTTGTGGGGCGTGATGGAACAGCTAGACTACTTGCAAGACTTAGGCATTAACGCAATTTACTTCACGCCCATATTTCAGTCTGCCAGCAATCACCGCTACCATACCCACGACTACTATCAAGTCGATCCGATGTTGGGCGGCAATCCGGCTTTTAAAGAACTTTTAGATGCCGCTCACGATCGCAACATCAAAATCGTCCTCGACGGCGTATTCAACCACGCCAGCCGCGGCTTTTTCTTCTTTCACGACATCCTCGAAAACGGCCCCCATTCTCCTTGGCTGGATTGGTTTAAAATTGAAGGCTGGCCGCTATCGGCCTACGACGGCAATTTTCCTGCTAACTATGCCGGTTGGGACGGGAATCGAGCACTTCCTGAATTTAATCACGACAATCCAGAAGTGCGAGAATACATCATGGAAATCGCCGAATATTGGATTAAATTCGGCATCGACGGCTGGCGGCTCGATGTTCCTTTTGAAATTAAAACCCCGGGATTTTGGCAGGAATTTCGAGAACGAGTTAAAGCAATTAATCCCGAAGCTTACATTGTCGGCGAAGTTTGGGAAGATGCGAGAGAATGGCTCGACGGCAGTCAATTTGACGGGGTGATGAATTATCTTTTTGCTGCGCCGACTATTGCTTTTGCAGCGGGCGACAGGGTAGATTTAGCTCAAATTGAAGGCCGTTCTTACCATCCCTATCCGCCGCTTTTTGCTAAAGAGTACGGGGACAAAATTCAGCACGTTTTGGAACTGTACCCGTGGCCGATACAGCTAACTCAACTGAATTTGTTGGCTAGTCACGATACAGCTAGGTTGCTCTCAATTGCTGGGGGCGATAAAGCTAGCGTCGAACTTGCTACTTTGCTACTGTTAACTTTTCCCGGAGCTCCTAGCATTTACTACGGTGATGAAGTTGGTTTGCCCGGTGCTCTAGATCCCGATTCTCGCCGCGGTTTTCCCTTAGAATCTCGCTGGGAACTTGATGTTTTAGATTATCACAAACAGTTGATAGCTTTGCGCCACAAATACGCTGCCCTCCGCACTGGAGCTTACCAAATTCTGTTTGCTGAGGGAACGGTTTACGTTTTTGCCAGAATTTTGGGGGATGAAGAAATAGTTGTTGCTGTCAATGTCGCGACAGAAGAAGCTAATATTAGCTTTGAGACAGCTAATTTGAAATCTCCTCACGATAAGTTGCTGTTTGGGAAAGGCGAGTTTGTTTGGAAAGGTGAAGGGGAAACTCGACATTTAGAATTGATGCTGCCGGCGCGATCGGGGTTGATTTTAGGTTCGGGTAAGTAGTTTAAAATGTAGGGTAATGTGCTCCGTGCGCACCCGACATTTATCGGTGATTTTCCCCGCTCATCCTAAATTTATTATAGGCTTAAGGTGCGCATTGCGCACCTTACATTTATCGGTAAAAGCACAAGTTTTAGTATGTTGCAAGCAGTGCTGGTGTTAGCACCACATCAATGATATGAATGACGCCATTGTCGGCAAGAATATCTGAAGTGAGAACTTTAGCATCATTCACTTTAATGCCGTCAGAAGTATCAATCCCCACAACAGAACCTTCCACTGTTTCAGCAGAACTTAACTCAAGCAAGTTCTCAGTTAGTACCTCGCCAAACAGAATGTGATAGGTCAGAATTTTTTTGAGCTTGGGTATGTCTTCCAGCCAAGAGGCAATAGTGTTCGTAGGAATTTTGGCAAACGCCTGATCAGTTGGTGCTAAGACGGTATAAGGGCCCGGACTTTGCAATAAATCTAACAAACCAGCCGCTTCAATAACCGTTACGAGTGTTTTGAAAGAGCCGGCATTGGTGGCAGTCTCGACAATATCAGCCATGATGTTTTTCAGGAGTGCAAATAGCAGAAAATAAATCTGGGGCGACGAGCATTTTAGCAATTTACAAATAGCATAAAATGAATCGGAGGGCTGATGATTATTTTACTCATTATAAGTTACTTGGGTGGCCGGCCCAGATGGTAAAGCCCGATCGACCTTTTTGACTTATCCTGGGCTGGCATCCTCCCCCTTGCGGAAAAACTGCTTTAAAATTTCTCCGGGCTCTCTGTCCCAGGTGTCGATATGTTCGTAAATTAAGCCGTCTTTATCCAGTTTATAAGTAGAGTAGCCGTTAAAAAAAATCCGAGCTTTCCAGGGAACCCGCAGGATGCCGCGAACAGTCCAATTTGCCACAATAGTATCAGGGGCAGTCTGACTTACCCCGTGCAGGTCGAAGTAAATCTCGCGAAAGAATAGCTGTCCGTGAAATCGCAAAGTCCAAAAGATAATGCGATAGTTGATTTTTCCTTTAAATTTGTTAACAGGGTCTTGAAAATAAACATCTTTTGTGTATATCTCGTAGGAGATGTCTTTTTCAAAAAGCGTCGGGAGATCCGCTTTCAGGGTGTCTACTGCTTGTTCTACCTGCATTTGATATTTGAGCGCGCTCACGCTACCACCTTGTGACAGTATTAATTTATAACTTTAAATGAATAATCTCGATCGCTGAAGTATCGCAGATTTGATACTTCATTCAGTTCTGATTTTAACTCTAGCGATATTTATCCGCGCCGGCTTTTATGCTGACCCGGACTTGCGAAATCGACACCTTGGCACAGATTTGACAGAACACCCCCACTCCTCTGACATTCTCGCAGAAATCAACAGCGGCAAGCTGTTGATGGTAGATAGCCGTCGCCGGAACGGTCTAATTTTGATTAAACGCTTCCACGCGGAGTTTGCCGGGCCTGGGGCTGCCGTTGGGGGTGCTTTTGATGTTGACTCTCAGCAGGCGATTCCCGTGGGCGATTTTTGTTTGGTTTGCCCTCAATCTCCCGAAGAAAGACAGAAAGCTTTTGGAATTCGGCGGCATTGGGTGCGGTTAACGGAACAGTTAACGGCAAAGCCGGCAGCTTTGGAACGCGCACAAATGATTTTAACTCAGTTTGAACAATATTTTGATGGGGAAACAGTAGCACAAATTCCCGATGAAGCTTTGGCACTTTTAGTAGGCGTATTTTCCCAAACTATGCGCGCGGCGCGACAGATTGATAATTAAAAATGGCATGGTAATTTGCTTCACTTCACACCATTTTTAAGGGTTGTTATCAAGTCAAAATCGCTGCGATTCGATCGACTGTTCGCTGATTTTCCTCGGGACTGCCCACCGTAATTCGCAAACCTCCCCCAGTATGCCGAATTAAAGTACCTCGCTCTTTTAGCTGCTGCATGATTTGTTGGTGTTCCTGTTGAGAGGATTCCTCCTCACCGGCTTTTACCCGAAGGTAAACGAAGTTAGCCGCACTCGGCCAAACTTGTAATTTTTGATGCTGAGTTAGCGCTGCAATTAATTGGGATCGCTCTGCTATAATTTCGGGAATTACTGCTAGCAATAACTGCCGCTGTGCTAGGGCTAATTCTGCTGCTACTTGGCAAAAACTGGGAAGGTTGTAGGGGAGGCGGATTTTTTCTAAGGTGGCTGCGAGTTCGGGATGGGCGATCGCATATCCGACTCTCATTGATGCTAGTCGAAATGCTTTGGAAAATGTCCGCAAAATTATCCAATTCCGATGCTGGTGCAATTGATCGGCTAAAGTATTTTGGCTGAATTCAAAATAAGCTTCGTCTATTACTACTAATATCTGTTCCGGCAAACTTGACAACCATTCTATTTCATCAGTTGTTAAAGCATTAGCTGTGGGTGAATTGGGATGAACGACAAAGACGGCGCGCACGGGGGGATTTGGATTTTGGTCGTTAGCGCAGCCCTCGGAGAGGATCGCCCTTTTAGCCGCCTCGATATCGATTTCAAAATTCTCCTCTTTCCGCTGAACACTCACAACGGGAATGCCGAGAGTTTGGGCGATTATTCCATACATAGAAAAGGTGGGATTCGCTACCAAAATAGAGCCTTGCCCGCCTAAACAAGTAGCTATTAAGAGCGATCGAATTAGTTCGTCGGAACCGTTGCCAACAGAAATATTGTCGGCTGTAATGGCTGTTTTTGGCAGTGTAACCCCCCCCTGCCCCCCCTTGTTAAGAGGGGGGACATTTAGGGATTCATTGACGTATTGGGCGATCGCCTCTTTCAGTGCTGCGTGGCCTCCGTCGGGATAGCGATTTGTCTCAATTAACTGCTGGTAAGTCCAAGCAAGCTTTTTTTTTAATTCCTCGGGCAAGTCGTAGGGGCATTCGTTGGTATCGAGGCGATCGATCGCACTTTCCGAGTGCGCTGGTTCTCCTGACGCGCCGCCCGGATGGGGAGTGTAGGCGGTAAGTTCGGCTAAATCTTTTCGGATAAAGGGAAGCATGGTATAGTTTACGACTTTTTATTTTAGATAATCTGCTTAGAAGCATCTGAACTTAGCATAGAGCTTGTTCTATCTCGAAAGCAAGAGGAGAGGGGGGATGTAGTTTCTGTCGATCGATTGATGCGTCGGCTGCGGCAAATTGATTATTTTGATAAAGTAACTGGTGATATTTGGAGACCGAGTATGAAAGTCAAGCCTTCCGATATATCTAAAAATACCGCTGCTACCCTGATAGCTTTGAGTTTGGCTGTTCTCCCTTCGGCTATGCCTGCCTCAGCTCAAACGGAGTCAGCTCCTGCCCAGAACAATACTGATTCTAATGGAGTTGTTCTAGACAGAACTCCCTTTCAAGAAAGCAAAAACGACAACAATCATTGGGGTGCTTTGGGTTTGTTGGGCATCCTCGGTTTAGCGAATCTGTTTCGCAAGGATGAACCAAAACGCTACCGCGATCCGATGGGCGAATAATTTTTTAAACGGATCTCGCACCAGCCAAAAACCAAATCAACTGTCCTCGATTTAGAAACCGGGTTTTTTACGAAAAAACTGGATTATTGCCTTTAATCCGGGCAAAAAACTCGGTTTCTGTGATAGTGGTAGGCATTTTGAACACCCAGCTTATTCAATCGCGCCACAAAGCAATGCCGCCCAACAAACCGCTCACATTGGGTACTATTTTAACCTGCGGCGGTAAATCAACAACAATCTTCTTAGTATTGCCGCCGCCGATGTAAATGCGATCGCAGTTAAAGAGATTTTGCAGAGAGGCGATCGCTTTTTCCAGACGGCGATTCCATCTTTTGGAACCCACTGTATCTAATGCCGATCGCCCTAATTGCTGTTCGTAAGTTTCCCCTTTGCGAAACGGGTGATGTCCCAATTCTAGATTTGGCACCAAAATACCATCGACAAATAAGGCAGAACCGAAACCGGTGCCAAGGGTAATTACTAATTCTACCCCCGTTCCAGCAATTGCTCCCAATCCTTGAATATCCGCATCGTTAGCCACTCGCACAGGTTTTCCCAAGCGATCTTTGAGGGTAGTTTCTAGGTCAAAATCTATCCAAGACGGATCTAAATTCACTGCGGTTTTGATGACGCCGCCACAGACGACGCCGGGAAAACCGACGGATACTCGGTCAAATTCCCCTTGTCCGCTGGCTAAAGAGGCGATCGCCTCTAGTACGGGTTCCGGTTTTGGCGGTTGAGGCGTTTCTAAACGGCTGCGTTCTGTTTGGGGTTGGCCTTCATCGTCCAAAACCATAACTTTGATGCCGCTTCCGCCAATGTCAACGGCTAAGGTGCGAGTCGATCGATCTTGTTCACTCATTTGATTGTTGAGACTTGGAAGTTGGTCAAATTTTAATTTTTGAATTGGCAAAACTTTTGGATCGCTTCCCAAATTTCCGCTAGGACATTGCCCAAAGCATGATCGTCTTCTAATTCGATTAATTGCACCCAGGGACGGTTAGCGGCAAAATTTCTGCTAGCTTGAATCGGTATTATTGTATCATGCTTGCCGTGAAGAATTAACGTAGGGACTGACCGCATTAATTTTTCTTCAGGGTATTGAGCCATATCTGCCAAAAACTGATAATTCAGTGGCAGATAACGCTGTTCGCCGTAGTGGTAAACCGGCAAATAGTTCTCAGACTGCCACTTTTCTAACTGTTGCTGTCCCAACATTGGCAGCCAGTGGGAGATAAATTCAAAAGCCGGTGCTAACAAAACTATTTGCTTTACTGACAATTGTCGCTGGGCCAACCAAGCCGCTGTCAGTCCCCCAAAACTCGACCCAATTATGGTAACTCCCCCTAGATTTTTTACATTTTGTGTAGGAGATTGGGAGGATTGGGCGTGCAAAAATTCTGTTTCTATTTGGTTTAATTGACGGGTGAGAGTGAGCCCCGAAAAATCGTTTTGATTGAAATCGGGAGTTTTCAGGTCAATGCCTAGGTAAGAAAAGCGATCTCGGAAATATTTAGCCTTAGCTGAATCCGGACTTGAAGCAAATCCGTGTAAATAAATGTAACTCGAATCGTTCTGTAGATTCATCCAGAAAATTTTATGAGACTTCCAAATAATTATTTTAACTTCATATGTGTTATTCAATAAAAAAATAAAAAAATAACACACTAATTAGCTCAACTTCTCTCATAAAATTTAATAAAAACCAAGCACTTGGAAGCATTTAAGATCGCTGTGCTTTTAGACTTATTTTTTTAATAAATAAAGAACTCACACGCATTTAAATTTGCTGCGTTTTTAGACTATTTTTATGAATAGATAAAGCAATCGCATAAATTTGATAAAAGCTGGGTTTATATATGCGGGTGTTTATCGATCTCTACCTGCTGACAATGAAAATCGCAGAGTGCGTATTGCACACCCTGCGATTCACTCAAAACTACTTGTCAATTATTGCGGTTTTTGACCGTTTTGCATCCTGTTTCTAGCAGTTTGTCGGCGCTGCTGCATCAGTTGAGCTAATTGGCTGCGCTGTTCGGGCGTGAGCAGTTCTCGCATTGCAAGTGTACTTTCAAATTGCACCTCTTCCAACTGCTGCCTCAGGCCGATTATTTGACGGTGTTTTTCGCGTATTTCGCTGGCATTTGCCGTGCCGGACATCATCGTTTCCAATTCTTGTCGGGCTTGGCGGACTGCTTGCATCCGCTGGGAAACTTGGTCTTTGTACCGATCGCGAACTGCCTGCATTTGCTGCTTTTGGTCTGCGCTTAAATTAAGTTTCTCAAACATCCCCCCTTCCTTGCCAGCAGGTCGATTTGGTCGCTGATTTTGGGCAATTGTTCCCGGTTCTAGGGGATTGGGAACTGCTATTGCTGCGGCTGTGCTGCCGAGAGTCAGCATTAAAACGGCTAGGGCAGAAATGCGACGAATTAACATGAAAATTACCTCTTTGAGATTAGTTATTTGTTGGCGGTTCGCTGTCAGCGGAAACAGGGAAATTAAACCACTCTGTTTGCGGGCGATTGGTCATATTTTCTTGAGGAGAATCATGGAGTACACCCTCCCAGTTAGTGACTAAAAATGCTTCTAACTGAGCTGTTTCCTCGTCTGGCAATTGTGCAGTCTCAAACGGACGGTAGCCCGACCAAAAAACTAGCAGGCTAGCAGCAATCGCAGAGGACAATGCCCACTTAGAAACAGAGGATATTTTTAACCTGTTATCAGACTTAGCTGACGCACTTAATTGCGTTTTTGTGGGGTGGGTTTCAGAGAAAACGCTCGCCCGATTACTTTCTATTGCTGCTAGAAGTTTTTGCTCTAAATCTGGTGCAGCTTCAGGAATATTTGGGCGATTTTGCTTCAAGAAATTAACTAACTCTTGGTCGCTGCTTGGGTTATTCATAGCTCGCTGACACCTTCTTTTTGCAAAAATTGCCGCACAGCATTTCTGGCATAAAACACGCGAGATTTGACGGTTCCCGCCGGCAGTCCCAAAATTTGGGCTACTTCTTTTTGCGGGATGTCTTCTAAGTCGTGGAGCACCAAAACGCTGCGGTGTTCAAAGCTCAATTGATCCAGTCCCCGCTGCACTAAATCTTGATAGTGCAACTGCATCAAGTCAGAGGTACGATCTGTGACAACAATCCGATCCATTTGTTCTTGATTTTTGAGTTTGGAATCAAAAGAATGTTGCTTAGCAAATGCTTGTCTTTGGTCAGAAGCCACATTCCAAGTGATTCGATAAAGCCAAGTAGAAAAGTTGTCTTGGTGCTTGAGTTTTGGCAATCCTTTCCACACTCGCAGGAATACTTCTTGCGTTAAGTCGTCAAGCAGCGAGGGCCCGCAGAGTTGGTAAAGGGTTGACCTGACTTTGTGTTGGTAGCGTTGGTAAAGGTGGCGAAAGCAGGTGCGATCGCCCTTTAGACACTCAGCAACTAAGTCCGAGTCGGAACAGTCATCGGTTAAAACATTGGCTGACACACCTAACACCTGTGAAGTCTCCCCCACCAGTTCGTTATCTGAAGTGTTTAGACAGGACGATCTCGAAAAAGGTTCAAATAATTTAAAATATTATTTTGAGCATGAATCCGCTTCGGGCGGATAACAGGCTTTCGGGCCTGTTCCACAAAAATTAAATCTTATTTTGGGGTGGGCTTCTAGCCCGCCCATAACAGGCTTTCGGGCCTGTTCGACAAAAATTTAATTTTCTTGTGGGCCGTAGGGTTGGCTATGGCGATAATTCTAAAATATTAATTCTAATTGATATCTTGCACCATTATCAACTACCTGCTTAGGAACGGGCAAGATGCCCGTTCCACAAAACTCAATTTTATTGTGGAACGGGCATCTTGCCCGTTCTTAACAATGGTGCAAGATGTGAGTTCTAACTATTTACAGCATTTTTCCAATAAGTATAAGTTTCTAAACCAATACTTTTTTGGTCTTCATTATAGATTTCATCTAAACATTTGAAAAGAGCTAAAGCGTAATTTTTCAATCCCAACTCTGTCAAACTTGTGAGAATCCTTGTCAGCCGCAGGTAGTTGTGATTAAATTTTTCAATCCACTCTCTTTTTCTTGACAAATATTCCTCGAATTTGGCAATTACAATTTCTGCGTTTTCCCCTTCGTGGCATTCCAACCCGTAAAACGCCAGCATGACTTTGAACGAATGGAGTAAGCGATTTCTCAACTCTTCACTTGTTCTAAAAGCTTGAATTACTTCATCATTTAAAGTAGGAGCACTAGAATTAAAGCGACTCTTTTCTCTCAGCGGAAACAGCCATTGAATGTAATTGTGCACGGATTCCAGCTTCTGGTAATCCCACGACCAAATATCCTCGATCGCCCGACCTTGCGAATCAGGCTGCTGACCGAGATAGAATGCTAAAATTTTGTTTTGTTTAGTTGAATCACTCATTCATCCCTTCACTGGCGGGCAGGATGCCCACCCCACAATAAAATTTTACTTTCCTGTGGAACAGGCATCCTGCCTGTTCTTGAAAATGGTGCAATATCTGAATTTTAACCGACTTTAGCTATTAGCCAGGGGTTGAAACCCCTGGCGGCTTCCACCGCTTTACCGCAAAGTAACAAACTCTTCAGCAGTCGATGGGTGAATGCCGATCGTCGCATCGAAGTCTTTCTTCGTAGCTCCCATATTAACAGCGATCGCCATTCCTTGAATAATCTCGCCCGCGTCTTTCCCCACCATGTGCACGCCCAAAACTCTGTCAGTATTAGTTTCAACAACTAACTTGACAAAAGTCTTTTCATCTGCACCTGTCAAAGAATGAAACATCGGTCTAAACTTGGCTGTATAGCACTTAATTGATTCGGGAAACTTGGCTTTAGCCTCCTCTTCTGTTAAGCCAACTGTAGCTGCTTCCGGCTGGGAAAATACTGCTGACGCAACATTTTCGTGACTGATCGATCTGGGGTTATTACCAAATTCAGTATCGGCAAAAGCACGACCTTCAGCGATCGCAATTGGCGTTAAATTGATGCGGTTCGTGCAGTCTCCCACTGCAAAAATGTGCGGCTGGCTGGTGCGGCTGTCTTTGGTAACTGCGATCGCACCTTGATCGGTTTCTACTCCCGCGTTTTCTAAACCCAATTTTTCCAAGTTGGGCAAGCGCCCGGTAGCGGACAAAAGCGCGTCTACTATTAGCGTTCCTTCGGATTTTCCCGACAGTGTTAATTTTAAACCTTCTGGGGTTTTCTCAATTTGTGAGATCGAGCTTTCTGTCAAAAATTCAACTCCGTGCTTAGTCATTCCTTCTTGCACGTTAGCGCGAATTTCTTCGTCGAAGTAGTGCAGAATTTGATCGCGCCGGATGATTTGAGTTACTTGGCTTCCCAATCCGTTCATAATGCAAGCAAATTCGACGCCGATGTAGCCGCCACCCCAAATTGCCAACCGTTTTGGTTGCTCTTTTAGCAGGAAGATTTCGCGGGAGGTAATCGCGTGTTCTATGCCTATAATTGGGACTCTTTGCGCTTCTCCGCCGACTGCAATTAAGATTTTGGCGGCGGTGATTTTTCGGTCACCAACTTCGACGGTGTGGGGGTCGATAAATTTGGCGTATCCTGAAATTAATTCTACTCCGGCTTTTTCGAGAAAGCTGATGTGCAGTTTGCTGAGTCGGCGCACTTCTGCGTCTACTGTGGTGACGAGTTTTTCCCAGTCGAAGCTGCTTTCTACTGGACTCCAGCCGTAGCCGATCGCATCTTCATAAAGGTGCGAAAATGTTGAGGCGTAAACCATCAGTTTTTTGGGAACACAGCCGCGAATTACGCAGGTTCCGCCTACTAAATCATTTTCGGCGATCGCCACTTTTGCTCCGTAGGATGCTGCTCGCTTGGAACTCGCCAATCCGCCGGAACCTGCACCTATCACAAACAAGTCGTAATCGTATGTCATAATTGTGTTACCAACAATCTCCAACTTCCCAAGTTTACGCTTAACTTTTCTTAATGATAGCTCAAAAATTTTGCCTTTGAGGAGCACTTTTGATCGCTACATTTTGAGAACTACATACAGAGCTACTTGAGGAAACAGGTGGGGCCACTCTACCCTACCTGCTTACTGATATTGTCAGCTTCGTTAACTCTGCCCCTGCTTGGACTCGGTAGATGGAGCTGGCTCTGTATTCTGCTCCTTGGACGCTGTATCATCGGGTTTTTGGATTTGCTTGAGATGAATCTCATTCACCTGATTGATAAAGTTTTCTATTGCCATTTTTGTCATTTGTTGATTTTGGGCTTCGTCGGCTACATCATAGCAACGATAAGCTGCAGTCACTCCTAATACAAATTTCTCCTGTTCCGCTTCTAACAATTCCACAGTCGTGTTAGCAGAAATCCAATTCTCCTGAAAAGGAAAGGAGGTAACTATACTGGCGACTATCGAGGCGACAGCGGGACAAATTACGGGCAGCCACTTGAGCAACGATTGACCTGGTTCCAATTTGTCTACCAATACTAAAATTGGTGTGACTCCCGATAAAACAACGGTTGCCAATTGGAAAGTATAGTAAATATTTCTCGAAGTCTCTCTAGTGTTTTTATAGTCGTCAATCAA
Organism: Microcoleus sp. K4-B3; assembly: GCF_036704615.1. Lineage (NCBI taxonomy): Bacteria > Bacillati > Cyanobacteriota > Cyanophyceae > Oscillatoriales > Microcoleaceae > Microcoleus > Microcoleus sp. K4-B3. Next base: position 4,940 of record NZ_JAUBSF010000018.1, on the reverse strand, counting down.
CTCCTGGCAATATCGTAAAGCCTTTTCTCTCACCGGGGTGATCGGATTGTTATCCGAAACATCATTCGGGTTTAAGAGATAATTATATAGTTCAGCTTTTCTTCGGATCTCTAACTGATTAGCACTATTCCGAAAGTTGCGATCTAATTGTCTATTGGTCAGGAACAGAAAAATAAAACTAGAGAGAAAAACAGCTCCCAAAATAACGATAAGTTGATTGTCTAGAAACACTCTGGTAAGGATGCCTGCACCCACAAAAGCGGCCAGGGATAAATACTCAACAATTTTCAGGAAAGATAACATTTGTGGACTCGATGAGACTGTATTGGAAATCTCGGTCTGGTTGATATCGGTAGAATTAGTCATTGCTTTGTAGTTAGTTTGGCGATCGGATACAAGTTTAGCCTATTGGGGTGTCTATTCCAACCAAGCTCTGTCAAGGTGGTGAAGAAGAGCCTCAAACCAATGAAAATTGGTTGCGGGCGATCGTTAAATATTCCTTGTTTAACAGTTGATGACCAATAAACTGGGTTTATTGGTCATCGCCAACCGATAGGATGACCTAAAGCAGGTCGATCGTACCTTGACAGGGGTTGCCATGAGCACCCTACAGAGAGAGTCGGTGCATAAATAGTATAAATTTTTTGGCGCTGCTGAATTAAAGTATGATTTTGCCTGTAAGGGTAATTCTAAGTCCTTACACCGTCAGCGGTGGGGCAATCACGAGGGGGATTGCCCTACAAATTTCATACCCAATTGAGCAACGCCGATTTTTTTTTCCACTCCGACTTTACCTCCAGGTCGGTGTCAAAGTATTCACTCTGACTTGAATATAGATGTTCTGTTCATTAGCATCGAAACAGCGGTCACCCCGAACGCGAATACTGATGGGAAGTGTTAGCTTAGTAGTTAGTTGTGTCGATCGCACAGAAAAAAATGCCTGAACTACAAACCGATACCTACCAAGACTTCGACCCGCAAGTCCTCTCAAAGCCCGTTGTTGTCGGTCTGGAAGAGGTAACAAAAGTTTACGGAATTGGCGACCTCGAAGTTCGCGCCTTAAACGGCGTCAGCTTGACGGTAAGACAAGGAGAATATTGCTCGATTATGGGCGCATCGGGTTCGGGCAAATCTACAGCTATGAATATTATCGGCTGTCTCGATCGACCTACGAGCGGCAGTTACTACTTAGACGGCGTAGATGTCGCCCAAATGCCCGAAGCAGAATTAGCCGGAATTCGCAATTTAAAATTGGGGTTTGTATTCCAACAATTTCACCTGTTGCCTCAATTGACAGCATTAGAAAATGTCATGTTACCGATGGTTTATGCCGGCATTCCCGCAGCAGAAAGACGCGAACGGGGAGTAGATGCTTTAACGAAAGTAGGCCTGGAAAGTCGGCTGCAAAACAGACCAAATCAACTATCAGGAGGACAGCAGCAGCGGGTAGCCATCGCCAGGGCAATTGTCAACCGTCCCGTGTTGCTGCTGGCTGACGAACCTACAGGTGCATTAGATACAAAAACTACTCAAGAAGTAATGGATATTTTTACCGAATTCAACGAAAGTGGCATGACTGTGGTGATGGTAACGCACGAACCGGAAGTAGCGCGCCAAACTCGCCGTGTTGTCTGGTTCCGCGACGGTCAAGTTATTCACAATAATCTTAACCCCGAAGAGCTTTCACACGCTGTATTTTAGTATAATAGTCGCCGAAAATTCGGCGATTTCAATGGCTTTTTGTCAAACTTTCGTCTTTCTCTAAGAGACTGAAGAATCAAGAGGGTATTACTCCTATACAAGAGGACTTTACCTATTAGACAGGGGTTGAAAACCCCTGGCGGACTAATAGACAAAACGCCACATATCTGCTTAATGAAAAGCACTCGGAAAAGCTTCCCAAACTCGATCGACAAAATCTCTAAGTTGCCGAGATGCGATCGCACCATCCTTTTTTTCAGAGTCCAGAGACTGCAACTGACTCAACAGCGAAATTACCTCGGTATCCAGCGCCGCCCGAAACAAACTCCCCGGCCAAAGCAAATCAGCACCATCCCGCAAATCGGATAAAGTGTATTCTTCCGACCATTGCGCCGATAAATCCTGCCCTGACAGTAATACAACTAACATTAAAGGGCGCACCCAACAAACTTGACGTGCCTCAACCACTTGGATCACCTCTGAATGCAGGCACGCATCTCCACATTCTAAACTGACAATTTGACCCGGCTTAAAGTTCAAAGCACAATCCATTAATGCTCACACTTAATACAGACATAAGAAAGCAGGCAAATAAGTGCTGCATCTCTCGACAGCACCAGAAAACATTATATCATAATTCCTTCTTGCTTCTTGGTTCTTATTCTCAACTTTCATCAAGATTTTTAAGAGCCTTTTCGAGTTGAGCCGTCAACAATGGTGCTTCTTTTTTACCGCCGCCATTGGCATAATCCGCCACGGAAATCGGAGAACCGATCGCAATTTTCACCTCAGAACCCCATTGAGGAATGCGCGGGCGATAGCGGATACTCATCGGTACAATTTTCACCCCTAAACCCGGTTTGCTCAACTCTGCTTGAATTGCCAAACGCGCCAATCCAGGCTTGATCGGGTGAACTTCGCCATCCTGAAAAATGCCGCCTTCGGGAAAAATCACCAACATCTGCTTGTCGAGGAGTAGTTCCACGCCGTAACGAAGACTGCTAATTGCTGGATGCTTGATATCCACAGCAAACCCTCCCAAATTTCTGATGAACCAACCTTGCAGTCCTTTCACTTCATCAGCAGTTACCATAAACCGCAAATCGCGTCCAGTCACCATCTGTCCGGTTGAATAGGGCATCATCAGGGCATCCCACCGGGAACGGTGCGTAGGGGCTAAGATGACAGGCCCGTCTTTCGGCAAGTGCTCCTGTCCGGTTATCTCAATCTTGCCAAAATGAAACGGTAGGACAACATAGTGACCTAGCGGATAGAGCAAGGAGGTTAACCAAGGAGAAACGCGAGAGGTATTAAATGCTACCTTGGCAGGCATTGGCTTCACTAGAGATGATTTACTGGACTCAACGGCGATCGTGGCGGTGTGGCGCATAGCAATTAAGCTGCTTTATCGAGATCTAAAGTCTAAAGTAAGTTGTTGGACAAATCTTTAGTTTTTGGATCGGGACAGTTTTGCTATTGGCATTGTGCCGATCGAGCGATCGCGCCCGCAAGAGATAATCTCTAACAGGTAAAACCTCAGCCAACCGGACAGCATTAATTAATACAGACCAGTCGGCCACCTCGAAAGCTTGAGCGGGCAAGTTAGGGTCGAGAGAAGATGTTACCATCTTCTCCCTCCCATTCGGAACCGTGCTTGCCAGTTTCCCGGCACACGGCTACTCGGGTGTACTCTTGTCAGTTGAGGGCTTCTTCTTCTTCCGACTTGTTTGAAGTTTCTTTCCTGAAGATACAAGTTCCAGGTTATGTTTCTTGATTAATTCCAAGTCGGTTTTAGTTTTGACATCGTGACAATGCCGATGCAATAGTTGAAGATTTTTGTACTCATCCTTACCTCCAATGGCTCTGGGGACGATGTGGTCAACTTCTATTACATCTTCATTTCTGAAAATAAATTCGCAATGAGGGCATTTCCCTTTCTGCCTTTTTAGGAGTTTTGATATCCTACTCGGCAAATCAGGATTTTTTCCCATTCTTGAACTCCAATAAACTAGGTCGCCATCGTAGGGACTTTTATCACCTTTAACTTTCACATAGTCGTTGCTGCCACACTCGAATTCTCTATGTGTTAGTAACCGAAGGGGGTTCGCTCCCTCTGCCCTGGTTGAGAATACCCAGTTATTACCGCCAATGGTATGCCAATACAGTTGGTGTCCTGCGTTGATGTTTCCACAACGGCGTTTTGCCCAACGTCGAAGTTTCAGGTATGTGAGGTAATCTTGTTTTTGAAGTTCTCCAACAGTTTTGGCGTCAGAGTTTGTATAGAAAGAAGTCCATCCCCTTATTACAGGATTTAAGTCTTTGATTAACGCCCATTGTGGCGATGACCTATGTTTTTTGATGATTCTTCCGATTTCCTCTTGGTGTGCCTTACTTGACTTTTTATTTGGGGTAATGAGTGTGTTAAAACCTAATATCTCACCGTGCGGATTTAAACTGCTCCGATGCTTTCCAGCCGGATATTGCTGGATGTGATGACCTAGAAAGTCAAAACCAGCAATACCCTGCTCACTTAATTCATTCTTGAAAGTGTGAGTGAGCCTCGTTTTCTCAGATTTTAATTCTAAACCCATGCCAGCTAACCATTCCGAGATTATATCTCGGCATCTTTGGACTACGGCTTTTCCTTCACACAGAATCACAAAATCGTCGGCATATCGAATTATGCTCGGGCTGCCTACTTTTTTTCCAAATTTGATAACTGACATTCTTATGTGGTTTGCCTTATCATGTGGAAATTCTTTTTCTATGCGTTGCTCCAAACCGTGGAGGGCAATGTTTGCTAGTAGCGGGGAAATGACCCCACCCTGTGGCGTACCCTCAGATGTTGCAGTGAACATTCCATCGTCAATTACTCCAGATTTTAGGCAGGATTTTACTTGTCTCCTGACTTTGCCTTTTATGTTCAACTTTTGGAGTAGTTCATAATGGTTGATGCGGTCAAAACACTTGGCTATGTCTGCATCTAATACAAACTTCGCTTTATGTTGAATACAGATTTTAATCTGTGTAATCGCATCGTGGCATGACCTGCCGGGTCTAAAACCATAGCTGTTTGGCTCAAAATTCGCCTCCCCTGAAGGCTCAAGTGCGGATTTTACTACGGATTGTAAGGCTCTGTCGTACATTACAGGTATACCCAGTGGGCGTTTTTCATTACTTCCTGGTTTTGGTATCCAAACTCTTCTAGTCGGTTTGGATTTTCCAGTTAGTTTTAGTTC
>NZ_JAUBSF010000158.1:0-6630 GCF_036704615.1 Microcoleus sp. K4-B3 | reverse complement strand
CTAATTTAGGATGATTGCATTTACGTCATACAGCCGGCGTTACACAAAGGCTTTAATTATTTTTGGAGATGTCTAATATATAGTCCAAATAAAAGTCCATAATAATAAATGTATTCTTTGTTACATTATACACCATAAAGTCAGGAGAGCCGCATTGCTGCGACGAATTGCTCTTAATGCTTTAAATCTGGAGCAATCTTGCAAACGTAGTAATCGCCAAAAATCCAATCGCGCCGCTATGGATAATAACTATATGCTGACTATTCTCGCTGCTTGTTTATTTCCCCATGATGATGCCTCTCAACCCGCTTGTCAATAGCCTTTGAGATGCGCTTACCCTGGCTGAAAAACCGCTCCTCATCAAACAGTTCCATCCCTCCATCAGCCGACCAAATTAAAAAGCCTAGCGACAAAAGCAAGCGGAAAAAAGGAAAAAAACGGGGTCCAAAATACGACCATCCGGGCAAGACACGAAATGGATTTGGTGAACCCGACCGCATCATAGAGTTAAAACCAGATCGCTGTCGAGTTTGTCAGGCAGCAACCGAGTCAATCAGAGCAACACCAACCAAAGTGCAACAAGTAGCCGAGTTGGTGGAGCAACCTGTAGAAATCAGAGAATATCGTCGCCCCTTCTGCCAATGTGTTGATTGTGGCTGGTCAGGATACTCTCAACTACCACCAGGAGTCATTGAAGGGTTTAGCTACGGTGGCAGGTTATGTAGCGTGGTAGGTTGGCTGGGATATGGTGGTAACTTACCTTGGAGAAAACAAGAATATTTTGTAGAACACGTCTTGGGAGTACCCATCTCTCAAGGAAGTTTAGCCAAAATGCAGCGCTACTTTCAGCAAAGCTTGCAGCCAATTTATCAACAATGGCTCACTTACGTGCAACAGCCGGGAGTGCGCTGTGTAGACGAAACAACTTATTGCATTGATGGCATCAAATATTGGTTGTGGGTAGCCACCAGCGACCGGGTTTGCGTACTACCCCACGCCCCGACTCGGAGTAGTGCCGAACTTCAGCAGTTATTGGGACAAGACTTTTCCGGCATTCTCAGCAGTGATTGTTTTAGTGCTTACAACCCACAATCGGCAGCGGCGAAACAGAAATGTTTAGCACATCTGGAACGAGACTTGGAAGCACTCAAGCTGAGCCGTTTTGAGGAGAATCGTCTCTTCGCTCAAGCTGTGAGTGAGATTTTAGCCACAGCCAGAACTTGGTATCGCGACTATCATGCTGGGAAATTGAGTTGCCTTCAAATCGCTGGCAATCGTCCGGTAATTGAAGCTCAACTGCAAGCAGTTTTGCACAATCCACCAGTTACGGGATGGCCCTATGATGCCCAACGATTAACTAACCGAATGCAACGTCATTGGACAGAGTGGTTCACTTTTTTAGATTATCCAGAAGTGAAACCTGATAACAATGATGCCGAAAGAGCTTTACGTCCGGTAGTTGTACATCGAAAGGTAACTGGCGGAGCGCGCAGCGATTGGGGCGCTCAACTGGTGGCTCAAATGTTTAGCTTTCTTGAAACAGTTCGGTTGCAAGGACACGAAGCGATCGCACAACTTTATCAGTTACTTTTTTTAGCAGGTCGTAGTCCTCCAGGTTTACTATTTAACTGAACTTAATTTTGGGCTTGTGACGGCAGCTATTTTCAGCGGGAGCCTCTATTTTTAGCTTGGGAAATTTCCCGTTTCTGCAACACGCGCAAGTATTTCCCTCACCATTTGTGGCTCCATTTGCGATACCGCAACGCAGTTGCGGTGAGCAGTTACTTACATTTGAAGCTTTTATTATCAGGAAAATTGTGCCAAAACTATGGAAAGGTGCTTGTGTAGTGATGGATAATTGTCCCATTCACCTGGGAGAAGAAGTGAAAAAAGCGAGCGAAAAAAAAGGGGCAAAATTAATAAGCTGTTTCGCATTTAAACTGGTATAATAAATCATAAAGTTACATAAAAACCAGAAGTATGCCAGCGAAAAACCATCTAAATTCAGAACAAGTCAAAAAGCTTCAACAAGCCTTAAAACAAGAAAAAAATGGAGCAATTAGAGAGAGAATTTTAATTTTATTATTGCTCAATGACGGAAAAACGCAAAAAGAAATTGCTAAATTTATCGGTTTTCGTAAAACAAAATCTGTTTCTGGTGCGTGCATGGATATCCAGATAATTTAGAGAGTCTTAAAGATGATAAAATGAAAGGAAACAATCACAAAGCTACAGAAAAATACATAGAAATATTACTAGAAACAATTGACAAAGCTCCTCAAGAGCTAGGATATGAATTTGGTCGGTGGTCAACTAAAAGATTGGCTACTTATTTAGAAGAAGTGACGGGAATCAAGTTAAGTGGCTCACAAGTTTGGAGAATTCTCTCAAAAAAAAAGTACGTTTACCTGTGGTCAAAATATAGCCTAGAGCACAAACAAGATCCGGAGAAAAGAAAAGTTTTCAACAAGAAACTAGAGGAATACTTAAAGATAGAAAAAGAAAATCCTAATTGCCTTCAGGTATGGTAAAGGGCGTGAAAGTGGATTTAGTTTAAGGGTGATAAAGAGGAAGACGTGGGGAAAAAAAGGACATCGCAAAAAAGTGAGAGGGGATAGAATAAAAGGAAGAGTGAATGTCATGGGAGCAATCAGGTATTCAGACAAAAAAAGATTTGTTTAATTTCTGAGTAAAAGTAACTATAACAGTTTCTATAAAGTCTTGAAACTGTTTTATCAAGATTTAATAAGTGAATGGGTAGAAGGGGGAAACAATCGAGAAAATTTTACAGAAAAAGGGTATAAAATAGTGATTGTGTTAGACAATGCCAGCTTTAAAAAAAAACAAGAATATCTCCAAAAAATCACAACAGAAATGCCTAATATTCATCTAGAATACTTGCCTGAATATAGCCCCGACTATAACTTGATTGAATTGGTATGGCATTCAGCCAAAGAATATATTGCTAATCGACTTTTTAAATCAATTGAAGAATTAGAAGTTTTGTTGAATAAGCTTTTAAATGAAGGAGAATTGGTTATCAAATGGGGACGCAAACTTAAAAACAAAGGAAATGCTGTTATCACAATTTAAATGCGAAACAGCTTATACTTATCACCTTATTCACCAGATTTTTCACCAATTGAAAATCTCTGGTCACAACTTAAAATCATTCTCCGTTCTATCAAGACTACTAATTATTAAGAATTAGGAAAAGCACTCTTAGTTTGCGTTAGGGTCTGCGTTACATCGTCAAATATTTTTAACTGGTTTACACACTCCTGTTATTGTACCTCATCTTTTTGAGAAAGACTATAAATAAATACTCAAACCATAAGTGGGGTGGGCAAGGTAACCCGCCCGACATATACACTTTAAATGCCCAACATATTATATAAGCTCTTTTGGTAGTCATGCACAGTAATGATATCGTTTTCTTATGCAAGAATTATAGTGATGTAAAAAGTTAAAAATTGCCCCAATATGGTTTTGCAGGGTCGTGCATCAAAGAACTGTGGGGTAGAGAGCCAAGTCGTTCCAAGTCCATCTGCGCTCTGTTAATCCCGCTCTCTGCGCCGCCGTTGTTCCTAAACGATGATGAACCCAAATCCAGTTGACATAGCTGACCACCAGCCTATTGATCACCTTTGTCTGTTCCCAAATTTTGGCAAATTTATTCTGTCGCCGATGCCCGGAAGCCCTGTTTGTTGTCGCACAATCCCGTTGGTTCGTTCTAGCCTCTGGGTGTTCTCTTTGCCGATTTGATGGTGAATTTCTGAAGTTAGTACTCGCTCATAACCGCCCCAACCATCGGTTTTCCAATTGAGACAGTCGGTTTTCCGGCAGGGTGCTGTTGACCAATTCTTCGATGAAGGCATCCGTGTGTTTTCCCACTCTGGCTGCCAGAATTAAGCCACTATCTGATGCTAAACTCAATCCGATCCAACAGTCTCCGGCTCTTAACTCCTGTGCTAGACAATTTTTCTGTTTTTTTCGACGAATGACCACATTTCGTCGGCAATCACTTCTTCTGTTTCTATCTGTTTGACTTCACAGATTGTGAATCATCAGTGCTTTTTGACGCTTCACCTTGAATAAGGGAGACTACCGTCCCGTAGGCTCTGCCACTGATACGGCTAATTCCCCGAAGGCTACTTCCCTCTCCATGAGCTTGAAGGATAGTATGAACTTCATCTTGAGTTAGATGACGACCATAGTAGAGACTGTCAAAGTGTTCGGGGAAAGTTTTACCACAGCAAGGACACTTGTATCTCTGCTGCCCTTTCTCCGTTTTTCCATGTCTATGGACTTTATCGTGACCACATAGTAAGCAATTCATCTGTTTTTAGGATTGACGCTCACTCAATTCGACGTATCCCACAGATTTTTGTTGCACGACCTTTTGCAGTTTTTTTGAGAAAGACAAGGTTTTACGAACCAAACGAGAAATTCGCTGCCGTAAAGTATTATTAAGTCTTTCAATATAACTGGTTTTTCCCGATTCTTTACCTACAGGTCGATGTCTTTTAAAAGGTAGGACTCCTGAATAAGATTCCCAAAAATCAGTATAACAAACAGCACATTGTCTATAGACAGGAGGTAAAGATTGCCAGAGCTCGGACGCAGATTTTTTTGGGAGCGTGTCACTTTTGCGATAAGTATAAATACTCAAGAAGAGTAAAATAGTGGCTTTGAGCCATTGTTGAGCAAAATAGGCGAGAATAATAGTGTCTTATTAATGGCGATTGAACGGCTCTCTGGAACTTACGGTGATATTTTTACCTAATCAGAAAAGCAAGCTAATACGCGATCTCGAAAGTTATCAAAGTTAGAAAAGCCATATCCTTGTCGCATAATCAACTTAATTCGATTATTTATCCCTGACATCACTCCACTGGTTGTGCGATTAAGAAAGTAGTTACAAATTCCTTCAAAATGATTGATAATTGTCGCCGATGATTCTTGGAAAAAGAGAGGCGCATAATTCAGCCAATTCTTAAACTTTTCCTGCGCCATTTTGACGGTCATATTGGTCTCGTATATTTCTCGAAACTCTTCTTTCATCTCATAAGCAATTCTTAAACATTCGGATTTCTTCAAGGTGACTTCCAACCTGTGAATTTGCTCGATATTAAGGTTACTTCGATTACTCAACAATAAATATTTACTCCCTCTATCTGTAATTCCTATTGCTCTACGCAACTTATTTAAGTCTTTATTAACTGTTTTCATCACGTGAAAACGGTCAATAACAAGTTTGGCATTTGGGAATACTTGTTCTATAACTTTTGGAAATCCTCCCCACATATCAACACTCACTTCCTCAACTTGTTCTCGAACCTCAAATGGCTGTTTTCTAAGGACTTCCACTATATCTTGTTGACGGTGAGAGTCAATCATTTCAATCAATTTACCCCCTTCAATGTCACTAAGAACAGTTACCAAACTTCCTTGTCCTTTTCTCATACTTATCTCATCTATACTCACTCGCTTGGCTGACTCCCAACAGCTTTTTTTTTACCGGAATGGACATGAGCAAACATACCTTTGATTTCGTCATAACTCAATCCTTCTTCTCGCCCAATTTGTTCCATACTCGACTGTTGAACGCGCGCATAAATATTTTGTTCGTATCGTTGGGTATGTCGTCTTTTTTGATCCAAGAATTCTAACTTTTCTGTACTATAACGTTGACAACTAGGGCAGTAAAACTGCCGACGAGGCACTTGTAAATACACAGAACGACCAAAAACTGACAAATCTCTGGCTAATATAGGTCGATTTTGATGAAGTTCTTCTGTATACTTATTACAGTGAGGACAAACTATTCCTAACGCTACAACACTCAGTTGAAAGTAAATTTGTCCTTCAACTTGAGTACAAGTTTCAACCTTGACTCCGGGCAAGTCTAATAGATAGTCTAAATGAAAGCTCATCACTCTAACTGTATTGGTTAATCTATTTTACACCATAAACTCAGGAGAGCCGATTGAACCATGACCCCAGAACAGCAACAGGCGATTCAAACACATGTAGAAGCTATTTCTGCAATCCTGTATGCGGATTGTGAACCTGGATCGTTAAAGACATTAGAAGATATCGATCGAGCTAGCAGTAAAAGAAAGAGTGTTAACTCATGTAACACCACAGATCGGAAATTTTTTATCTACTCAGCTAGCGGGACAAAAGCAGGAAGGGTAAAGAAATTAAAAAGTACATTAGGTGATTTAAGTATCACCGAGAAGCAAGCGGCTCGACTAGGGTGTGGTACGGGAAGTAGATTAAGCCCGCATTTAGAAAACTGCTGTTTAAGACTGAGTGCTAATGTTGCCTATGAAAGTGCATCAAAAGATATTAAATACATCACTGGAGTTACTGTCCCATCGAAAACACAACTCATATTAGTACATTATCAAGAATTCAATAAACCCGTAGCAACATTAGATATTACTGAACTAAGTGTAGATGGTGGCAAAGCCCGGTTAATCACACCACTCGGAGAAAAATCTGAGTGGAAAGACTATAAAGCAATTGTTTCAGAGGCGGGAATAGTAGCTAAGCTGTTAAACATCTAAACTGCATTAACTAAGTTGCCTTTATTTTTTATCTTTCGGTTCCATTTCATAATTA
>NZ_JAUBSF010000157.1:0-6675 GCF_036704615.1 Microcoleus sp. K4-B3 | reverse complement strand
AGCGGAATGAAGCGAAAGTTTCACGTTCCGTTTTGAAGGAGAGGTAGGGGTAGAAATTCCCCTATCGACTCTACCAGTGTTCTTTACTTCTTTCTATTCTTGGGTCTTTCAAGGAAAGCAAAATGTTCTAAAAAACGGGCATTTAAAATATTCATTGACGGCAATGAATCTGTTTGTTTTTGTTGGGAAGTTACAGCTTTACTAAAACCTCTTGCCATTGATAGCACTCATGAACTATAACAAACTACATAGAAAATTAGTCGGCTCTAACTGTAGCATATTTTGGGTTAAAGTTAAGATGCGTTTACCCTGGGCATACTTGCAGATGAGTCGCTAGGAAAGCGACTTATCAACAATGTCCGATTTGCTGATTTGACAACAATCACGGGTTTATCAAGCGCATTCTCAAAACAGGATTACACTGTCATTTATAAAGTCCAATTCAAGCAGCTACCATACTAAAGCTAGCTGTACGTAACAATATTAAACTACCTTTTTAAAACGAATAAGACGCTAACAAATTTTACCAACTTAAAAGCATGTTTCATGGGGATGTTGTTGATAACTATTTACAGGTAGCCAAGACGTTTAACTTAACAGCCGACGATATCAAGAAGCTGGTGGGTTTTATGGACGATTTGACTAAAGCCGATTATTTAGGGTTTACAAGCGAAGGATCTCAACTCTAAACAGAACTTTTTAACGTCTATAAAGGATCTCCACATGGTTGAAAGTATGTCCCAAAACTTTAGCGAATTCATTCAAGACGATAGCGGTGATTTATCTATCAATCGTCTCACAGGAATTCCTAACATCAATTCGCCTCAGCCACCAGGAGATATTTCTACTTGGTTCCTGGGTACGCGGGCGGAAAATGGCGCTGAATTTAAAGAATTAATTGCCAAAGCTGTAGACCACATTATCGAGTATCGGCAGACATACCTGCCCGACGATCCAGAAACCATCACTCCTGAAGTAAAAAGCTCCCCAGAATATCGTGCTGGGATGGGTGCTTTGACAGACGCTTATAACAAATTGCTGGAATATTTGCGCGAGTACGCAACTCCCTATTTCAGTATGCGTTACCAGGGTCACGTACTGTGGGACACCACGTTGCCTGGAATGCTTGGCTATTTCGCCACCATGTTGCACAATCCCAATCAACTCACCATCCAGATGTCCACAGCGACAACCTTGCTGGAGTTGCTGGTAGGTAAGGATTTGTGTGCAATGGTCGGTTTTCCTTCTAATAACGAAATCGAACCTTGGAGCCATATTACGGCGGGCGGTTCCATTGCCATCATCGAGGCAGTTTGGGCGACGCGAGAACTGAAATTTTTCCCGTTTGCCGCGCGTGAAGCTCTCAAAATAGAACCAGCACTCTTCAAAGCCCGTAACATTGAAGTGCCGATCGTAGATGGCAGCTACGCTAAATTGCTGTCAGCAACATCGTGGCAGCTATTTAACTGGAGTTTAGACTAAGTAAGCCTTAAAGCGTTATTAGTCTAAACTGGCGAACGTTTATCTTGAACGGCAACGGTCGCTGGCGAGCCAGCTATGAGGCTCAACGAGTGGATAGATACCAGCGACCGTTGAGGTTCTCTTGGACTGACTGGTGAACTCTCGCTTTTGATGTTAATGCTCCCAACAGGAGTTAAGACTAAAAAGGGTTCTACGATCACCCATAACAACAGTACGCTCACTGGTAACTGCATGACGTTCGCCTGAGTTTTCGAGAGTTGAGACCATTGGCAAAAGATACCGGGTCAGCTCATGGCTGAGTTGAGCCGGATGGCGGAAGATAGGGAAGTATCACCAACCCCGATCGACCGCTATGAATGTTGTCACTCAATTGCAACAGTTTCGTCAAGCAATCTACAAAAATCTATGTAAAGCGCAAGATGCTACCTTTGAATTAATGGATGCCCTCTTGCTAACCAGAAAAGCTCAAAGTTTAGCCGATTTATCGTTGTCTTGTGTCTTTCGTCGCCAATGGTCGAGCGTCTATGAGGCACTACAAGATACTCGCCCCGATCGAGAACAATTAATGAAGCTCTACATCGCACAAATCCCGCCGTCAGAACCTATTGTCTTAGCAGGCGATCATACGAGTTGGTCTAGACCTTTTGCCAAAACTCTCCAAGAACGCACTTACGAACATTCCCCTTCACAATTAGGAGGTCGTCCGATCGCGGTAGGATATGGCTACAGTACATTAGCATGGATACCCGAAGCACAGGGGAGTTGGGCCGTGCCATTGAGGCACGAAAGAATTACCAGTTGGGACAGCCCCATCTCTCTCTTCTGTGCAGCAATTATCGAGCGTGAGTTCCCACCTGCAGTCGAGAGCGCTGTCGTTGTGGGATAGTGAATACGGTTGTGCGCCCTTCGTCAATCAAACCGCAGAGCTTCCTGTAGATAAACTGATGCGCCTGCGCTCGAATTTATGTTTGTGGGGTGCACCTGATGCTTATGAAGGTCGAGGCAGACCCAAAGTTCACGGCGATAAATTCAAACTCAACGATCCTACAACCTGGAGTTCTCCTGCCCAACAAGTTGAGATTGATGACCCTGATTTAGGTCAATTGCGGGTGCGGGTTTGGCACAATTACCATTTTCGTTTGTCTCCTTCTCATCCGATGTCCGTTGTGCTGGTAGAACGGCTGACGACCGACGGTTGTGCTAAGACGAACAAACCGATGTGGTTGGCATTTGTGGGATTAAAAATGCCTCCACCGGGTGAAGTTTGGCGACTCTATTTACGACGCTTTGCGATTGACCACTGGTATCGTTTTGCCAAAAATCGCCTTCATTGGACTGTGCCTCAGTTAAGTACACCTCTTCAATGCGATCGGTGGAGTGATTTAATGCCGATTGTCACTTGGCAGTTATGGTTGGCTCGTCAGCTTGTGGCACAGCGCCCTTTACCTTGGCAGAAATCTCAGGTCAAACTTACCCCTGGACGGGTGGCTCAATCGTTTGGGAGCATTTTAGCGGTGTTAGGTACACCTGCTCAACCTCCCAAACTTCGAGGTAAATCTCCTGGTTGGATTTCCGGACGTAAACGACGACGTAGAATTCGATATCCCGTGGTCAAAAAAGGGTTTGCTCGAACCAGAAAACCCGACAAAAAGTCTCCTTAATCTGAAGTTTGTGATTTGTGATTTTTGAGTGCATTCAATTTACAGTAATGCACCTCTTTATTCTGTCTTAGTCTAAACTACAGTAACAAAGTGATTGCTTCTTTGACGGGATATCCATTCATATTAGAGAGTTTATCTGTAGCAGTAGTTTAGGAAAATTGTATTACGCACGCAGACCGAAGCAACCCGGTTTATTCGTATATTGCTCGTTCTTCGCCGCAAAATTTTTCGTAGAAACCCGGAATAAGCGCCCCCATGCTTAAGCCCTGAAACTGTCCAAAGTGTTGCACTAACTCCTATCCCAGAAAATCACTGTGCCCGCAATTGTAAATAATAACCCTGCCTTTGTGCACAAGCATTCAAGGCAGGGTTATTATTGAGTATTCCGAATTCTCAACGGTGAAGCGAGTGCGCTACTGGCGGATTCGGCTGCCGAGCAGTACACTACTCGCCCAATCGAGTTATTTTAGCGCTGCGTTCGGCCAACATCAGCATTACATAAATAGTCATTACATAGCCGGCGGCCAGAATGGGAATAATTAGAGGAATATCGCGATAAATCATAATTAGAACTAAAAGTCTACGACTAGGAGGAGGAGGACAAGTTCAAGACCTACTACATTAAGTCAGCACGCAAGACCATGCCTTGGTTCTGAAGGCTGCTTTTCCATATCAAGTCTGCGGGAACATTTAGGCGTTCCCGGTCAATAATGATTTACTGCTTTACAGATGCTTAAACAGCCTAAAACCATCCACTTTAGCTGCTTTGAGCTACCGTGCACATAAGATGCGCTAGTCTTAAATCCTGAAAAATTTTAGCCACGAGGAACAAAAAATCTTTCCCAGAAATTTTCGCTGCGATCAACTAACAAGGCTGGCTCTAAGAAACTCTTACAGGCTCCTGCAAGCTACCTGCCAGTCTGGCTGTACTTAATGTATAGAATTGTTTAAATCCTTAATTCCTATAATAACACAGGGTTTTTGGGATTTAGAGATTTTTTGGCAATGTCCTTAACAATTCTATACAATAGGGGCAACCCCTGCGGCAGCCGGCTACTCGCCTCTGGCAGTCGCGTTACTCCGATCCGGCTGCAGATGACAAATAACTGCCGATCGCCTAGATTATTCTTTCCTATTGCAGAGAATTACCTTAAAATAAAGATATGATATGTAAAATTTTGTTACTTTACCGCTTGAGTCGGCGTATCCATGATCTCTAGCTCTCTCCTATTTTCCTCGGTTGAAGAAGACCTGCGACTGTTGACAGAAAACTTAAAACAGTTAGTGGGTGCCCGTCATCCCATATTGTACGCGGCTGCAGAATACTTATTCGGCACAAAGGGAAAACGGGTGAGACCCGCAATCGTCCTGTTAATAGCCCGGACAACTATGCCCGATCGTCCAATCACAGAAAAACACCGCCGCCTCGCTGAAATCACGGAAATGATCCACACAGCAAGTTTGGTTCACGACGACGTGGTAGACGAGTCAGATCTGCGGCGGGGAGTACCGACGGTACACAGTCGGTTTAACAACCGAGTGGCAGTATTGGCGGGAGATTTTCTGTTTGCTCAATCTTCCTGGCATTTGGCAAATCTGGACAACCTACCAGTAGTCAAACTCCTTTCCGAAGTGATTATGGATTTAGCTGAGGGGGAAATTCAACAGGGACTAAATGGATTTGACACCAGCTTATCGATCGAAGCGTACCTCGAAAAAAGTTACTACAAAACAGCGTCTTTAATCGCCAACAGTTCCAAAGCAGCCGGCTGTCTGAGCGAGGTTTCAGCGGAAATAGCAGACGATTTGTACAACTACGGGCGCAATATAGGTTTAGCCTTTCAAATAGTAGATGATATATTAGATTTCACTGCTTCAACGGAAACTCTGGGGAAACCCGCAGGCTCGGATCTCAGAAGCGGGAATCTGACAGCGCCAGCGCTATTTGGCCTAGAAGAAAAGCCTTACTTGGAAGTTCTCATAGAACGCGAGTTCGCCGAAGAAGGAGATATAGAGCAGGCTCTGGCATTGGTAAAAGATTCTAAAGGCATAGAGCGATCGCGAGAACTAGCCACGCATCACGCACAGAAAGCCGTCGAATACTTAGCTCCGCTGCCGCATTCTGAGTCCCGCCAAGCTTTGATTGACTTGGCAGATTACGTTTTGAGCCGACTTTATTAAAGGTGAAAAAGTTACATACACTTTACGAGGAATTGGCAATGGGGAATTGGCAATGGGGAATTGGTAATGAGTAATGCCCGATGCCCAGTGTCTAATGCCCTATTACCAATTAATAGGAAATTGAGTTGTTTAAGCAATATCGGGCGGTGGAGCCGCTCGATACTGTTGCAAGTAAACGTTAATTAAGTTCTGCACTTGCTCGCGAGGGATTTCGGTTCCGACTTCCTGATTGCCAGGACTTTCAAAAAAAACAATACTGTCAAGACCTTCAAGAGCTATCATCTGAAATAATATGTGAGTGACAGGCAAAAGCACCGGTCTGAGAAGATCGCCCGCAGCAGCCGCGGCCTGCGACGCATCTTTAAGACTGGTCCAAGCATAAATCACCCTCTTCTCCCGTCCCGGTTGCTTGAGATTGCTCAAAACCACGATCGCCCAACTTTGGTCTACCGCTTGCAGGATCGAGTATTCGAGGTGCTGTAGCTGTTGGGCAATTAACACCAAGGCCGGGGCGATCGCCTGTAAGATTTGTGGCGTCGAACCGTCGCGCGGAGCTTTTTCGATCAATGCTTGAATCTGTTGGTCTAAATCCATCAGTCAGTTCTTTGATATCTAAAATTAAAAATTTCAGGTTGGCAGGTGCGCGTCCAAGTATATATTACCCAGCACTGCCCCATAGAGATAGTACGCCATGTGGGGCACGAGCGTCTCCCTCGCGATCCCGCCGGGCAAACGGCACGACGGACTTGATTCCCCGCGCTCTAAAAAACAGACTTGCCACATCAAGCTATTTCCACTATAGTTCAATACGGTTTAGTTAAGGCTTAAATCGTAGTAAACTAGGTATTATATACAAAAATGGAAATAAAGTACATTACATCTCAAAGAATGTTCATTAGTCTCTCCGGTAGTGCTGCATAGTCAAGTTTTTAAGCGTTATTGACTTGTTGTAAAGAAGCGTTATAATGATGGATGAAATACCAAATAGCGCCAATATGATTAGAAAGTTTTTTAAAAAATTAAAGGACTTTTTTCCCTAATCTAGCTATTCTTTGCCCGATTGTATTATTGAATCTTTCTATATAGGATGTCTTGCCGCTCTCTTTGCCTACGGCTTTGTGCCGTTTGGATGGAAAGTTTTTTTGGTATGCGTTCCAAAAGTCTGTAAAACAAGAAGCACATTGACTCTGGAACAGGGCGCACGTGAATCCCATCATCCAGGGTAAACGCATCTAAATTAATTTGACAAAAACGTGAATGTGTGCATTAATAAATGGTAGTGCTAAACAAGTAATGATGTGTTGTAGTGATGGATGAAATACCAAATTGCACCAATGTGATTTTCCAAGGA
>NZ_JAUBSF010000156.1:0-6889 GCF_036704615.1 Microcoleus sp. K4-B3 | reverse complement strand
TTACTTGAACGGGTTAATTGGAAATCAGAGACAAGCTGCCTGAGTATAATTACTCACTACAAAAGTGACATACTCCCCAGCACTACCGTGTCCCAAGTGTGTTTTAGGATTAAACTCGCAGTCCGACATTGGTTTCAACCCCTGCCGGAGTGCGGATTTAACCGCCGGGAATTAATAAGAATTAAAAAAAACTAACACTTTCGGAAGATGCCACAATATTTATTTATGATAAAAATATAGACGTTTGTCTAAACCGTGCATTAAACCATTTCACAAGCACCGAAATATTCTAATCAATACCAAAAAAATCATGCAATTTGTCCCCAAAACAATCCCCGAAATTCAACCAGAAATCATACCCGTTAAAGAATCACCGCCAGAACTTGTTACTTTCGATGTCGGCGGGATGAAATGTGCCGGCTGCGCGAAAGCTGTGGAACGCCAACTCATGCAGTATTCAGGCGTAATTTCAGCTTGCGTTAACTTGGCCGTAGAAGTCGCGACGGTTGAGTGTCAACCGGGGACTGTCGATGCAGAAGCTTTAGCGAAAAAGTTGACTGATAATGGATTTCCCTCTCAGTCTCGTTCAGGTGAAAATCAGCAGGAAGCAGAAGCGACAACAATTGAACGGCGGCGGCAAGAAATTCGACAGCAAATCAAGCAATTGACGATCGCCCTTATTCTAATTATTCTATCCGGTTTAGGTCACGTACTCGGCACAAAAGCCCCAATTCTCAGCAATATTTGGTTTCACTGGGGACTCGCCACCCTAGCATTGCTGCTACCGGGCCGCCCGATTATCGTTGACGGGTGCCGCAGTTTGTGGCGAAATGCACCCAACATGAATACTTTGGTAGCTTTAGGCGCTGTTACAGCTTACACCGCTAGCAATGCCGCGCTGCTGTTTCCACGGATGGGATGGGAGTGCTTTTTTGACGAACCGGTGATGCTGCTGGGCTTTATTTTGTTGGGCAAAACTCTGGAACAGCAAGCCAGACGGCGCGCTGCATCAGCTTTGCAAGCTTTAATCGCATTGCAGCCTGCGAAAGCCCGCTTAGTTGATTTTAAACTCCCCAGCTTAGATTTGCGATCGGAAGAATTGCCTTTAGACTCGACATCTGCGGTCTACGATCCACAATACATTGAAATTCCAGCCGATCGCGTCCGAGTCGGAGAATGGCTGCAAGTTTTGCCAGGGGAAAAAATTCCGGTAGACGGCGAAGTTTCCGAAGGCAAAACAACCGTAGATGAGTCGATGCTGACTGGCGAATCGATGCCGGTTTTGAAGCAACCAGGAGATACTGTGGCGGCGGGAACTATCAATAAATCCGGGGCAATTGTGATGCGGGCAACTCGCACCGGTCAGGAAACAACTGTAGCTCAAATGGTGGCTTTGGTGCAGGCAGCCCAAACTCGCAAAGCGCCGATTCAAAATTTAGCTGATACTGTCGCGGGATATTTTGTGTATGGGGTAATGGGGATATCGCTTTTAACTTTCCTATTTTGGTATTTTGCCGGGACTCATATTTGGCCTTCTGTGCTTTTAGGACACGCGGCAATGAATATGGGACACGTGGCAATGAACATGGGAAATCAATTGCCAATTATCCATTATCAATCGCCTTTGCTCTTAAGTTTGAAATTGGCGATCGCAGTTTTAGTTATTGCTTGTCCTTGCGCTTTGGGACTGGCTACCCCAACAGCAATTTTAGTCGGTTCTGGCATCGGGGCGGAGCGCGGACTTTTAATTCGCGGTGGTGATGTTTTAGAACGGGTTCATCAATTAGATACGGTGGTTTTTGACAAGACTGGCACTCTGACAACCGGAAATCTCACACTCACAGATTATTTGCCGATTTTCCAGAATTCGGAGTGGGATTTGAACTCAGATATTAATGTTGGCAACAGGCAAGATGCCTCTTCCACAATTGATGGAGTTTCTGGCGACAAAGAAGATATTTGTTCCACAATTGATGGATTTTCTGGAGAGAAACAAAATGTTAGTTCCATAATTGATGGATTTTCTGGAAACAGGCAAGATGTTTGTTCGACAATTGATGGAGTTTCTGGAGACAAACAAGATGTTTGTTCGACAATTAATGGAGTTTCTGGCAGTGCCGTTGACTCAAAACTGCTGCAAATTGCGGCGGCGGTGGAAAGGGGCGCTTGTCATCCCATCGCCGCAGCGATTTTGCTGGAAGCTCAACAGCAAGGTTTGCCACTGCTAGCTGCTGAGGATTTCTGCACGGAACCGGGCTTGGGGGTTTCTGCTTTGGTGGAGGGCCGGCGGGTGTTCGCGGGGAATGCCCAGTGGATGAAGGAGCAGGGGGTCGCTGTGGCGACGGAATTGTCGGGGTCTTGCAAAGGCAAAACGGCGGTTTACGTGGCTTCTGGGGGCGTTTTGCTGGGGGTAATCGGGCTAAAAGATACTCTGAGGCCGGATGCTAAGGCGGCGGTGGAACGTTTGCGGGGCATGGGATTGCGGGTGATGATGCTGACGGGAGATACAGCGTCTGCTGCGGCGGCGACGGCGCAGCAGCTAGATTTGACGGCGGCTGATGTTTTGGCCGGGGTGCGGCCGGAGGGCAAGGCTCGGGCGATCGCGACTTTGCAAGCCCAAGGCTGTAAAGTGGCTGTGGTGGGGGATGGTATCAATGACGCCCCGGCTTTGGCTCAAGCTGATGTCGGTATCGGTTTGCACTGCGGCACGGATGTGGCAGTTGAGACTGCTCAAATTGTGCTGATGCGAAATGCTTTGATGGATGTTGTTGAGTCGATCGAGCTCGGACGTGCTACTTTCAACAAAATTCGCCAAAATTTATTTTGGGCTTTTGGTTACAATACTCTGGGAATTCCGGTTGCAGCCGGTCTTTTGCTGCCTGCAACCGGAATTATACTCAGTCCTGCGGCGGCCGGAGCATTTATGGCGTTTAGTTCTGTTAGCGTTGTGACAAATTCTTTGTTTTTGCGCCGGGGATTTCGAGCTTCAATTGATGGATGACAAATAAAAGTAGGAGGTCATCGGTCATTAGTTAGAAATTAATGACTGATGACCTCCTCCCAAGAGGGAGACAAACCCCTCACACCAGGAGTCGAGAGCCAAGAAGTTTCGACATTAGTTAGATCCCTCTGATTCATCTGTAGAGTCAATCGAAAATCTCACACCTCAAATTGACTGACTGATGGCTACAGTGCCATACTTTCCAAGAGCCGCCAATTATTGTTGTTCATAATTGAACGACTGACTAGCTCGAACATTTGACGGCAGTGGTTGTTGGTTTGCAGTGGCAGTTCCTCGTTTTTAATCACGAAGTTCATGCGAACCTCTGAGTCGCTAGCCGTGTTTTTCTCAATTAGGACTTCTGCGGTGACAAGTTTGGCAATCGAAACTTGACCGGGAAGTTCGCGAGCCATGACGGAATCTCCTGTATTGTAGATAATATCAAGATTGCATGACTCTAAAATTTCAATCAGGGACTGACGGAGACGGTCGATCGGAACGGCAACGATAAAAAAACCAGTATAGCGAGCCATAGACAACTCCAGCCGTGAGGCATTTAGACTTTATTATCATACCGAACCTAGAAGAGATGCACAGAACAATATGGATTTATTTTATTCCGGTGGGAAGTTAGGGCAATGAAGGGCAAACTTATCGTGTTTGAGGGGGTTGAAGGTGCGGGTAAAACTACGCAAATGCAGCGGCTGATACATTGGCTGCAAGCAAGTTGCTTTCTGACAGTCCGGTTGGTGGCTACTCGCGAACCGGGGGGTACTGAGTTGGGAAGGGGACTGCGACATTTGCTGTTAAAACAAGATTCGGGGGAATTGGTATCGGATCGAGCAGAATTACTGATGTACGCTGCGGATCGCGCTCAGCACGTTGAAACTTTTCTCAAACCCGAGTTATTGAAGGGAACGATTGTTTTGTGCGATCGCTTTACTGACTCTACGATTGCTTATCAGGGCTACGGCCGCGGTCTTAACTTAAATTTAATTAAACAGTTGAATGAAATTGCCACCGGCGGCTTGGAAAGCGATCTGACTTTATGGCTGGATATTAATGTGGAGGCGGGTTTGGCGAGGGTAAGGGCTCGGGGAGGGTGCGATCGGATCGAGCAAGCTGATTTGGGGTTTCATCGGCTGGTGCAGCAAGGTTTTGCGGAGTTAGCCGGGGAAAATGGATCTCGAATTGTCCGTATCGATGGCGATCGCCCTGAATATGAAGTCGCTCAGGAAATTCAAACTATTGTAACTCGCAAATTAGAAGCTTGGGGATATTCAAATAATACCATTTCTGAAAAGTAAGGTCACATAATCTGTAGAGAAACGCCAATTCCCTGTCCGGCTCCGGGAAATTACAATTTAACATTATTAACTAAAAACAATTATTTAGCAGTCCGTTAAAACACAATAAGCTTTGGGTTCTCTTCATAAACATGGATTATTTTACATCATTAATCGGACAAAAGCAAGCAGTAGAATTGCTAACACAAGCAGTCGAGCGAAACCGAATTGCTCCTGGTTATTTATTTGTCGGCTCTAACGGCATCGGCAAAAGTTTAGCGGCTCAGTGTTTCATTGAGCTTTTCTTCTCAGCCAATCTTCCCGAAACCAGACTAATAGCCTCCGTGCAAAATCGCGTGCGGCAGCGAAATCATCCAGACTTGCTCTGGGTAGAACCAACTTATATGAACCAAGGCAAACGGCTTACACCAAAGGAAGCAGAGGAAGCCGGTTTAAAGCGGAAAGCACCACCACAAATTCGCTTAGAACAAGTTCGAGAAATCGGTGATTTTCTCAGCCGACCACCGCTAGAAGCTGCGCGTTCAGTCGTAGTTTTGGAACAAGCAGAAACAATGGGTGAGGGAGCTGCTAACGGCTTGTTGAAGACATTGGAAGAACCGGGAAAAGCAGCGATCGTTTTAATTGCTCCGACAGTGGAAGCTTTGTTGCCCACTTTGATTTCCCGCTGTCAAAAAATTCAGTTTTCTCGGCTGAATTCCGAAGCAATTGCACAAGTTTTGCAGCAAGCGGGATTCGCGGAGATTTTATCCCATCCCGAGGTAATGGGGATGGCTCAGGGAAGTCCTGGCGAGGCAATTTCTATTTGGCAGCAACTGCAATCTATACCCGATGATTTGCTGCAAAAGGTGAAGCAGTTGCCTCAAAATCTGCGGTCTGCTTTGGAATTGGCCAAGGAAATTGATAAAACTTTAGATACTGAATCTCAGTTGTGGTTAATTGATTATTTACAGCACTGTTACTGGCAGCAATTTTTGGCAGGGGGAATTAGTCGATCGCCCTTAGAACCCTTGGAAAAAGCACGACAATATTTGCTAAACTACGTACAGCCGCGATTAGTTTGGGAATGCACACTGATGGGGATATGTCAAGCATAACCTAGTGCCAAGTTTTATCTCAATACGATGAGTAACACGATGGAAAAAGCCACATTTGCCGCCGGTTGTTTTTGGGGAGTTGAACACAAGTTTCGCACCGTTGCGGGTGTTGTCTCGACTTCTGCGGGCTACACAGGAGGTCACTGGCCCAATCCCTGCTACCTGGATGTTTGCGCCAGAGTCACCGGTCACGCTGAATCTGTGCTGCTAGAGTACGATCGATCGCAGGTGAGTTACGAAACACTGCTAGATGTATTCTGGAACTGTCACGATCCAACCCAAATCAATCGCCAAGGCCCCGACAGAGGCGAACAGTACAGGTCTGTGATTTTTTATCACAATTGGGAACAAGAAAAAGCCGCTCGCCTCTCCAAACAAAAATTGCAAATTTCCGGTAAATACGACAAAGATATTGCCACCGAAATCAAACCTGCTTGTGAATTTTATATGGCAGAGGATTACCACCAGCAATATATTGAGAAGAAGCCGCATTCGTCAGATGTCATTAGTTAAAAATTAGGCAGACGCGACAAAAAATAAAATATCGTAGGGGCGGGTAAGGCAATGATCTATACTAGCCGCCAGTTTATTATTAATTAATGCAAAACCCTGCCTCCCCACGCCATGTTTATTTCCACCTATAGCAATCCTAAATCATTATCATGATTATGGTACAATTATATGCAATACTAGATGATGACAAAAAAAATGAATAACTTACAACTGCCACAAAAAGATATGGACAAAGAAATAGCTTCTTTACAATCTTTCATTAAAAGCGATATCGATGCCAGAGAACTCAAACGAGCAATAGCTGATCCGATCAGGGTAAGAGCATCTCAATTAGGCTTGACATAAGGGATGAGAAGAATCTAAAGTCTTGTCAAGAAAAGCCGAACTGAGAACCTGAATCATATAATTATTATCCATAGCAGTCCGTTTCATTTTTTGTCTAAGACTACGTTGGTAAGTCCGTTCGCGATTGAGAGCATTAAGAGCCAAGCGGCGCTTGCATCGCCAAATTACTGGGACTATGGAAAGAGCGAATGCGGCAAGAATCCGAGCGCAAAAGTACAATCAAGAATCCAATGAGCCTGGTTTTCAATTCCCCAATGTTTTCGGATTGCCCGACCAATAAGTTGAGCATCGCTGTGTAAAGAAGTCAAATAAAACTGAACTTCGCGAGTAGTTTTGTTCCAGAGATGACGGACTCGAACAACCATGACAACGCTTTGAAGTCCCGCCCATAGTCGAGGTTGGTAAAGATGCAGGGTAAGCGCATCTAATTTTGTATTTAAAAATACAGATTATTGGACCAACTTGTAGATTGATAGAGACAATTTGAGTATCAAAGATGTTATGTAGTATGCTTGTAAGAACAAAGTGTCTATCTTACTTAACAGGTCAGTCTGGTAGTGCTAAACAAGTAATGATGTGTTGTAGTGATGGATGAAATACCAAATTGCACCAATGTGATTTTCCAAGGA
>NZ_JAUBSF010000017.1:75223-101414 GCF_036704615.1 Microcoleus sp. K4-B3 | reverse complement strand
GGGCTGCGATGAATAATGACTATATGATGCAAATTCTCAAGTGCTTTTGTCAAGCATGATTGAGATGCTCTTACCCTGCTTGTTTCTTCTTCCTTCTCAATAAAAAACCCCGGTTTCTTGAAGAAACCGGGGTTTTTTCTACCAACTAAGAGAGGAGTCAAAACTTAACAGGTAGCGGTTGCCGGAATTCTGCATTTCTCGCACAACCCTCTAAACCAAACTACAGGCAAATTCTAGTTGCAGCTTCTTTAAAGCTGTCTCATTTCTTCTTCAAGCACCCGAACCAAATCTTGGTTCCCACTGGATCTCGCTACTTCTATGCGGTGCATCAGTTGCTTGTGAATGTTAGCGCGGTGGGTTTCTGCGACTTTTTTTACGTTTTGACGATTTGTGTTCATGGTGGACGTTCCTTATATTAAATTTGGTGTACCTGCTACTTCTCTAATATAGCGCTAAATTTCAAAAAGTATCTAAATTTACAAAAAATTTACAGTTGTTGACCGATCGACCAAACTAATGTACAATATTGGCCATAAGTCAATAGTGATATCTTGACAAAAAAAGGCTGAAAGCTAGAGCTGCTGAAGGCTGAAGGCTGAAGTAGAAATTCTCCCTATCTGCCAACATTTACTCAAAGGGTAAGGTAGGCACTGCGCACCCAACATTTAGTCAAAACTCAAAACTTGCTCCAGCGCCTCTACCAACTGCTGAAGGTGTGCGAGCTCGTGAGTTGCCATCAGCGAAATCCGAATTCGACTGACGCTTACAGTCGGAGGCCGAATCGCAGGAGCAAAAATACCCATCTCCTTGAGCTTGCTGCCCACTCTTAAAGCTGCGGCTGCATCTTTTAATGGAAGACTGAAAATTGGGGAGAGGGAATTGCTAATTGGTAATTGGTGATTGGTAATCGCGCAATATTTGAAAGTTTCGATATTTTGTCGCAACCGAACTCGGCGTTCTGGTTCTTGCTGTACAATTCTCACAGCTTCCAAAGCAGCGGCCGTGTCAGCAGGCGTCAATGCCGTAGTATAAATCCAACTCGCAGCTCGATTACGCAGAAAATCCATTAAAGCAGCAGAGCCCGCAACGTAACCACCTAAACTTCCCAAAGCTTTGCTGAGTGTCCCCACTTGAATCAGCGGTGTTCCCGTACACCCGAAATGTTCTGCACAACCGGCACCGCTAGCACCGAAAACTCCTGTAGCGTGAGCTTCATCTACTAATACCATGCAGTTAAATTTTCCGGCCACAGCTAACAACTGCGGCAGCGGACACAAGTCCCCATCCATGCTAAAGACGCTATCGGTAATAATTAAACACTTGCGGTATCTCGCCCGATTTTGCTCTAACTTGGCCGTTAAATCCTCAAGATTGCAGTGACTGTACTCTAGGGTAGTTGCACCGCTGAGTGCGGCTCCGTTTTTCAGGCTCGAATGGTTGTACTTGTCAGATAATATTAAATCGCGCTTGCCGACAACGGATACGATCGCCCCTAAATTCGCCAAATATCCCGAACTGAATACTAAAGCATCTTCAGTTTGTTTTAAATTAGCAATACCCAGTTCTAACTCTCGGTGCAAATCGCGGTGTCCGCTTAGCAACCTCGAACCCGTCGCGCCCGTACCAAATTCCTTAGTTGCAGCTATAGCCGCTTGAATTAACCTGTCATCGCCGGCAAGTCCCAGATAATCGTTGCTGGCAAAGTTAATCAGCCGACGGCCTGCTAATTCTACCACAGGCCCGGGGGAACTTTCGATCGATTGTGGCGATCGATACCAATGGGCGCGGCGAATAGTGTCGAGAGACTTCTCTATCCAAGCGTAAGGGTCAGCGTTCATTTTGGAAAGCGATCGGGTAATAAGTTATATTGTCTTATAATCAGTCCCTGCCTATCACACAAGCATATGCCACTCACTAAAAAATACAGATTAGTCACCCGCAGCGATTTTGACGGTCTTGTCTGTGCCGTTTTGCTCAAAGAACTCGATATGATCGACGAGATTAAATTCGTGCATCCTAAAGATATGCAGGATGGAAAAATCGAAATAACAAATAACGATATTAGCACCAATTTACCCTATGTTGAGGGAATTCATCTAGCGTTCGATCACCATTTCAGCGAAACTCTCAGACACGAGAAAATCAAAATCAACCACATCATCGACCCCTATGCAGCTTCCGCAGCTAGGGTGCTGTACAAATATTATGGAGGCAAAGCAAAGTTTCCTGATATTTCCGACGCGATGATGCAGGCAGTTGACAAATCAGATTCCGCTCAATTTGCCAAAGAAGAGGTTCTGCATCCACAAGAATGGGTGCTGTTAAACTTCATAATGGACGCCCGAACCGGGTTGGGAAGGTTTAAAGAATTTACGGTTTCCAATTATCAGTTAATGATGCAGTTAATCGATTACTGCAAAAATCATACCATCGATCAAATCTTGCAGCTTCCTGATGTGAAAGAAAGAGTAGACCTCTACTTCGATCAAGAAGAAAAATTTAAAGAGCAAATACAGCGCTGTGCCAAAGTTTATAATAATTTAGTTGTTTTGGATTTGCGCAACGAAGATGTGATTTATGCGGGAAATCGTTTTGTCATTTACGCTTTGTTCCCCGAGTGCAATATATCGATTCACGCACTGTGGGGGCTGAAACAACAAAATACTGTTTTCGCAGTTGGTAAGTCAATCTTTAACAAAACTTCTAAAACAAATATTGGGGAGTTAATGTTAAGATATGGGGGCGGCGGGCACCAGAATGCCGGAACTTGTCAGATTGAGAATGATAAAGCTAGTAAAGTTTTGAAAGAGTTAATTGCCCAGATAGAGCAAAATGGTTAAATTGGCTTTATCTTTTTTGCAGTCAGGACTTTAGTCTTTGATTATTTTATTTTTAAAGGCTAAAGTCCTTACTACAAACAGGGATTTTCAGGACTGAAGTCCTTACTGCAAACGGGGATTTCCAGGACTAAAGTCCTTAGTGCAAACGGGAGTTTAGTCCTCAAGGTTTTGAGATGGCGGGTTCGGGGCATTGAGATTTTCTGAACTCTTGCCTTTGACTGGCGGCAAATGGTCTACCAAACCCATATCAAAAGCGATATCCGGCAACTCATCAGCGTTATATTTTCCTGCCTCAAACAATCGCCCGGGAGTAAAACAAGGCTGTTTCAATCGTACCACTTCCCCCGGTGAAAACATTCCCCTAAACATTTTGCGTTCGAGTCCCATAATTTCGGCTCCTAAAACAATTCTCGCATTAATCTTAGCAATTTTTGAGCCGCAGCTTCCCAATTAAATAAATCCGCCGTCTCTCTAGCTTTTTGAGCTACCTGAAAACGCATTGGGTCTTCAACAAGTTTTCGCAACTGTTCGCGAACAGACTGAACATTTGGTTCTGCCCAATGAGGAGCATTTCTGATTTTTAGATACTCAGTATCGTAACACTTTCCGACGGGAATTAGATCGTAAGCAATGGGATAGCAGTTATCAGCATTGGCGTACTCTGTCGGGCCGCCGTACATAGTCATAGCGACGGGCAAACCTGCTGCAAAGGCATCCAAAATTTTAATCGCAAAACCCTCGCCGCGAAACGGAGCTAAAAAAGCATCGGCTGACAAGTATAAATCAGCTAGTTCTGCTTTATTATAAAATTTAGGGATTATCAGAATTTTTGGCTTTAACTTGCCGAGGCGCTTTTCGATATTGACGAGATGTTCCACTATAACCTCTGGATTTTTGCCGCCATCTTTGATAATTAACTCTACGTTGGAATTATCTTTAAACTCTTCACAAAAAGCTTGAATGGCAACATCTGTGCCAAATCTATACAAATCAAAAGAATTGGTCATGTGCAGAATATATTTTACATCTTTTTGTTTTTTTTCCGGTCTGGGAAAATAGAGTTGCGAGATTAAAGGATTGAAACCTAGAGGCATGACTGATACGTTTGTCGCCGGACATCCAGCTTTTATTAAAACGTTTTTAGAATATTGGCTGACGGCTAGTTTGTGGGATAAGTTATTGACAGCATCGTAAATCCAGTAATCATAATCATCAGTGTTTTTGGCGAATTCGTAATTGATAGCAAAAAGTTCTAAGTTGAGATGTCCCTTGAGTTCTTTTAAAAAATAAGGTTTCCAGTAATGAGACCATTTTATCTGAAATAAATCTGAGGGTGCGGTGTTCATCCACTTCTCTAACAGGTGGTTTTCTTCTGTTGTGGAATTGCGGGTGAGGTGAGAGGCGATTGTCGAGGGTTCGACAGAAATAGGAATTCCCATGTTGTCTAAAGTTTTCGCCAGGGATAGTGTAATGTCGGCGAAGGAGTTAAAGTGTTGAAAGCCGACGTTAAAGTGAACCATATTTATTAGTTATTAATTATTAAT
The DNA here is from genome assembly GCF_036704615.1 of Microcoleus sp. K4-B3. Classification (NCBI taxonomy): domain Bacteria; kingdom Bacillati; phylum Cyanobacteriota; class Cyanophyceae; order Oscillatoriales; family Microcoleaceae; genus Microcoleus; species Microcoleus sp. K4-B3. Next base: position 97,030 of record NZ_JAUBSF010000017.1, on the reverse strand, counting down.
TATTAGTTATTGGTTATTGATTATTGATTATTGATTATTGGAGGCAGAGCCTCCGGGTATGTATTTCCAGGCAGAGCCTGGGAACAAGACTGGAAGGCTAAAATACCAACAAATAACAACTCATAAATAACAAATAACAACTAACTAAGGGCTAATTGGCCGATCGCACTAAAATGACTGTACAGTCGCACCCGCGCGCCACAGCTTCCGGGATGTTCCCCTGAATCACCTGCTTCAGCAGCCCTTCGCGGCTCGCTCCCAAGACGATCGCATCGCACTGATCGTTCTGAGCCAAATCAATTAAAGCATCAGAAACCGATGTAGCGCAAACCGAAGTCGCTATTATCGAACAGCTAACCCTGCGCTGGATAAACTCCGCCGCTTGCTTTAATTCGCGGCGATCGGGTTCTGCAACAGAAGGCTGGTGAACCTGACACAATTTAATCTCCGGTACAGCACTCGCAGCCACCAAAGCAGGTAGCAGCCGCAAAGCGGCAGCTTGCTTGTAACTGCCGCGAATAGGCACCAACCAGCGCTGCAAACCCATCAGCGTGTGCAGTCCCAATTCTGGCGCTGGAATTTCTGAATTTGGCGGGGAAAGTTCAGTCTCTGGAGTTGCTGATGAATCTGAAGCGATCGCCAATGCGGGATTATCTGCGCCGTCAACTTTTTCGGGATTTAACTCCCATTCTATAGACGCATATTTCCGTCCGCTGAAAGTGGGGGAAAACTCATTTTTCTTGCGTGTTGCTAATAGTTTTTCGCTCCACTTTACCAAAATAACCTCGCAGCCTGCTTGCCGAATTACGGTATCCACAACATCGCCAAAAATGCGTCCTTTTGTGGAAAATTCGCCTTGCCAGCCCATCAAAATTAAATCGATGTGGCGCTCCCTAATTGTCTCCAAAATCGCGTTAGGCACGTCGTGAGCTACCCGTATTTGGGTGTGGACTGGCAAGTTCCAATTGCGAACAATTCGCTCGGCTTGTTGCAGCAGGCGGCGGCTTTTGGTTGTCCGCACTGCGCTTTCTGAGGGGGAACTATTGCGCGGTACTAAGATGATTTGCAGGCATTCTAATTCGTAATTGCGATCGCGCGCGATCGCCGCCGCCAGCCGCAGCAAAGCGGGTGCTGTTTGGGGGTTGGAAAGCGGCACTAATAAGCGGCCGTTTCCGACTTGCGGAGCCCTGGTTTGATAGACAACATAGGAAGGTTCTGGATGCGGGCCCTGGGTCGTTTCTCCGCTGAGGCGATCGGATTCCACTCGGATAATGTCGCTGCGGGTAATAATTCCCACCAAACGGCGGCCTTCTATGACAGGCAAACGGCTGATATTGTAGTTGTTGAGCCTGTACAATACCTCGCTTAAAGTATCCTTTGCTTTGACTGCGATCGGCTGTACAGTCATAAATTCTTTGAGCAGCGAGTTGCCGGATAAATTGCGCTCGCTGGCATTTGCCAAATCGGTTTGACTGACAATTCCGACTAATTTGCCATCTTCAACTACTGGAAATCCTCGGTGGTGCGATCGCGAAAATGCCTGCATCACTTCATCGAAAGTCAGCAGACTCGAAAGAGTTTCAACTCGGCGCTGCATCACGTCCTCTGCGTACAAGTCGCTTAAAGTATTGCTGGCAGCTTGTGCCTTTGTCAGTTGAATGCCGTTAAACTCCAAAAGGTGATTGTACAGCGAGCCGCTCTCTACCTTTTCTGCCATTAAATAAGCAACTACAGAACAGATCATCAAAGGCAGCACTAATTTGAAATCCGCCGTAATTTCAAACACAATTACTACCGCAGTAATCGGCGCTCTAGTAACCGCGCAAAAAAACGCTCCCATTCCCGCCAAAGCATAAGTTACCGGCAAACCGATACCCAGGACATCTGCCTGCACAATGCCCACCATGTGACCGAGTGCAGAACCCATAACTAGGGAAGGGGAGAACAATCCTCCCGGAGCTCCAGAAGCAGCGGAAATAATTGTCAGAAAAAAGTGAGCTACAAAAGCAATTAAACTCGTTATGCCGCTTGCTTCACCTGTCAGCAGAAACTCCCGCAAACCCGTATTGTTGCGGAAACCTTCTGGGAGAAAAGCTATTACTGAACCGCAGATTATGCCAGCTAGAGCCACTCGCGCGGGCAAAGCTAATTTGAGGGATCGCCTGTTAAATTGCAAGCTAGCAATAATCCCTTTCGTGAACAAAGCTCCCAGCAATCCCGCTAAAACTCCTAGCAGTATGTAGAAGGGAATTTCCTGAGCCTCAAAACTGCTTTGGTACTCGCGAAGGTTCAAACTTAAACTATCGCCGCCCAAAAGCTGCGAGACAACTGCACCGATAAATGAAGCGATAATTGCAGTCCCTAAAGTCAATCCCGAAACGTCGTGCAGCAGTTCTTCAACTACAAACAAAACTCCTGCAATGGGAGTATTGAAACCAGCAGCCAATCCCGCAGCAGCACCGCAAGCAATCAATTGTCGGCGGTAGTCTGGGGAAGTAGGCATCAAGTGACCTATCCAGCCGGCCAAAGATGCTCCTATTTGCACAGTCGGGCCTTGCCTTCCTAAAGTTAAACCGGAACCAACTGCTAAAATAGTAGTCAGAAGTTTGGCGACAGCTACTCGCAAATCTAAGGAAAGATTGACTCCGCCGAGAGCAGCTTTGACGTGAGGAATGCCGCTGCCGGCAGTTTCGGGAGCAAAACGCTCAACCAAGAAACCTGTCAGCAACCCGCCGCATAAACCGACGCTGGGCAGTAATATCCAAGCTGGAATTACTGTCGAGGTAGCAACTCGCCAACTACCAAGCCATCCAACTCCTGATTTGAGCAAAACGCCAGCCAGTCCTGAAATTAAACCGATCAGACAAGCTTCAAAAATAGCGAGGCGTTTCGGTCGTAAAAACAGTTGAGATGCGATGACCCTGGAAGGTTCCCTAAATTGTTTAGGGATAGTAATATACGGCATAAATAGCGTTGATTACCTGAGAATTGTCTGCTCGATCAAACTTTAGCAAAAAATCCTTCGATACTTACCTGAAATCTGCTGTAATTCCGATGCTACCGGATTTGATATCAATCTGCGATTTTTTTACCCTATAGCCTCCACCAGTGTTTTCAAATCCGGCACTTCTAAATCAGGCTAGCCGCAGGCCGGCAGTGTCGCCCCAAATCCTGTTTTCTCGTGTCTGCGATTTAGCCAAATCTATCTCGCGATTTGACAGCAATTGTCTCTAGGCTGGCTGTATTCCGCTTTCCCAATCTATGAGAGGGCCGTAGCAGTCAAAACTTACAAATTGAAATTGATTAAAATTTAACCTCTGTCATTGCTTCTATTCTACGGTTGATATTCAGCAAAAATTTCAATTTTTCCGACAATATTGCGATTAAATTCTACCAATTCTTCTGCCGGAATCCAATATTCTTCGTGAATCGAACTGCCGACAGTTTGAACTGGATATTTTTTTAAGAATTCAGCCACCACTCGAAAGCGGGTTACATAGCCGAAATATCCTGATGCTGCATCTCTTGTATTCCAATCTCGCGCGATTTGTATGGCATAGGCTTTTTGAAGCACGGGATAAAAAGTAGGCTGAAAGGATAAGCGCGGCGGAAATGCCAGAAAATCGCTTTCTTTAATCAGTTCCATTTCTTTTTTTCCGACGGCTCGGAACAGCGTTACTGTCTCTCGATCTGATATATTGATATTTTTAAACCAAGCTTTCCAACCGTCCCAATTGTGAACTATTTTAGCCAATTCAGCGTAACCGGCGGCGCGGGGATGGGAGCCATCGTTTTCGGTAAGTTCTTTTTGCCAAATTTCCGATTGTTGCAGGGGGGTGCAAACATCTAGATAAGGCACGTTTAACTCACTGCAAACTCGAGCAAATTGTTCCGATAAGTTGGCAATCCGGCTTGTGCGGTCGGCATCGATAACTGGCGGTGGCCCTACCATTAAAACAGGGACTCTTTCTTGGGCAGACTTGAGAATATATCGGGCATTTTCAATTGATTTCTCAACTTCAAGGCGAAGTTTTTCGTTCTCTAGGTAAGTGTCGTTGACGCCAAAGGAAAATACTATTCTGCCGTCGCCGTAGTGAGGTAAGCGGCAAGAAACTTCGCTGAACCAGCGAGTTTCTATATCGGCACTGGTTTCTCCCCTGATTCCTAAATTGTAGTAGGTAATATCGTGTCCTTGTCCGCAAGCAGCCGCGCAAATCCGTCCTGTCCAACCGAGACATTTTGGATCGCAAGTACCGTTTACAAAAGAATCGCCGATAAAACAAATACGCATAGTATGTGTGGGGATTAGGAATTGGGAATTGGAAATTGGGAATTGTTGACTGTTGACTGTTGACTGTTAACTGATGATTGATGACTACTAACAACTAACAACTGACAACTAACAACTGCCAACTGCCAACTGCCAACTGACTTTAATTTTTGCCGATGACGGACAATCCCTCTACAATTAGAGACGGTGTGTGGCAAGAACCGTTCCACTCGGAGTCTCCTCCCAATTCAACCAATTGTTTGAGGACGCTGTAGACGTTACCGGCTACCATTGTATCTTTGATTCGGCCGACTATTTGACCTTGTTTGACTCGGTAGCCGAGATCGACGTTAATTGAAAAATCGCCGGAAATTCCAGCACTGCCGCCGAGCATTTGATCGACTACAATTCCGTCGTCTAATTGAGCGATTAAATCGATTAGCGAAAGCGAACCTGGTTTAATCAAAACATTGAACAAACTCGGCGTGGGATAGCTGCCCAAACCCGGGCGAAATCCGTTGCCGGTAGTGCCGCTACCCAAGGCTCGACCGGTGGTGCGATCGGTATAAAATAGCTGCAACACTCCGCTGTTGATAAAGACGATCGCCCGAGTGGGAGTGCCTTCATCGTCAAAGGGACAGCTATAGGGCCCGATATCCGGCTGCTGGGAAAGGGTGACAAGCGGCGATGTCACTTGCGATCCCAAACGATCGTTCCAAGGCGAAGCGCCTTCTAGTACCTGTTTGCCGTTCAACGCCGCACAGACAGTCCCCCACAGCAAGTCGGCTGCTTTGGCTGTAAATAGCACCGGCACGCGGCCCGTGGCGGGGGCTACATTGTCTTTCGCCCATTCTAAACGCTGCAAAACTCGCCTGGCGCTGGTGTTTAAGTCGAGGGTTCCGCGTTCGGTTTCGCCTTCCCAAATGTTGAGGAAATCTTCTCCCCGCACTAATTCTGCTGACAAGTAACCGCTGAGGGTGGTGTCGGTGTGACTGGAATCCAAGCCTCTGGTGTTCAGCAAGCGGGTGCTTTCGATTTCGCAGTCGAGTTCGGCGGTACAGAGGCTTTCGGGATAGGCTTGGCGGACGATCGCGATCGCCTCTTTTCCCCAGTTTACTAGCTGCTCGGCCGGCACCGACACTCCGCGATCGGGATAAACAACTTTCTCACCGGTGCCGAGTTCGATGGTTTCCGGTTCGTTGAGTTGCGAAAGCGCGATCGCCCTGTCCACCAAAATTTGCGGTTCCACGGGCCCGTAAGCCACCGCCAAACCCGGCCGCCCGTCCCGCCACAGCCGCAGGGCAATGCCTTCTGCTTGGGCGGTTTCTAGCTGTTTGAGGCGGTTTGCTTCAAAAAAGACCGGCCGCGAGAGCGATTGCGATTCCAATACCTCAGCAGCTTCTGCACCTGCTTTGGTGGCTAGTTCTAGCAGTTGTTCTGCTGATTGGTCATTGGTCATTGTTGTCGGTGGTTGGTAATGGGCGATGCGATTTTCGATTTTCGATTTTCGATTTTCGATTAAAGAATTGGCAATAACTTACTGGATATGGGGTGGGATCACGGGCCTACATTTAGATTCTTTTGGGAACTGGTGGAATGGGCGAGAACAAGATTTTACAGTCATCAGTCATTAGTTATTAGTCAATATAGCTGTTAACTCTCTTTCTAAATAACTGTAGATTAACTGCTGACTGATGACTGCTGACTAATGACTAATGACTAAATAGTTAGTTCGTGCAGCAGCCAAAACCCTGCAAAAGATTCCGATTCCGGCTTCGACTGAATTGCTAAAAAATGTACTTTTTTTGCTTGCTTTTTCGCGGCTTCAAATCCTTTCGCTTCTCTCTCAGTTGCTGCGTCTCTGAGATTAGCTAAAATCCAGCGATCGTTAGCTCCCGTATCTAATACCAGCCTAGCGGGGGGGCCGCTGTCAAATTTGAGAAAAGCCAACTCCAAACCCGACATCCAACCTGCCAGGGCTGCTGCTCTCGACGAGTAGATAATAAGTCCCGGAATTTGCGTTTCCGGGCCCAGGCGTGTCATTGGCAGCCCGAAAGCTTCGCCAAATCCGATATCCCACTCGGACATTTCGTCAAAAGCGGCGATCGGCAAACTCACAAACGCCCATTTTTCGCCGATTAAAGCATCCGGCAGCGCAACTGGCGTTTCGGGTACAAATTGAACGCTCGGGTTCACAACGGGTTGATAGCCCGGTTCGGCGGGATAAACGTCTTGCATCCGTTCTTCCAGCCACAGGCTGAGGGCGAGGGTGCGGCGGCTGCAGGCGGCGGGAATGTCCAACTCCTCGCAGGCTTTAGTAATCATGTTCGCCATTTGGCGGCGGAAAAAGCGGATTTTTTCGGGTCGTTTCGGTGCTGCGGCGATCGCATCTTTAATTGCATCCGCCAGCCACAGGGAATTCACGGTAGAACTGGAGCAGAATTGCGAGTAGCGAAACAGAGATTCGGCCTTGTCGCCTACATTCAGCGGGCTTTCGCAGATCAACACTTCCCATTTTTTTTTCTCTCGCTCGTCTATGATTGGACGGCTGTAAAAGTCGAGTTCCCAAATAGTAGCCATGCCGCGCTGTTAAAAATTAATCCTTTCTCATGTTACCGGACAGCGGGCAGGTTTCTGATTTTGAGAATTAAACATTGATTTTCAATCGCTGGGGATCGCATTAACCCAACTAATTATGCCTCTGTCAACTCTAGGGCGATCGCACTTTCCCAAAGATTGCCACTTTCCCTTGCAGCTTCCCGTGTAATTTTTGGCAGCAGTGCACAACCGGACGCATTAGTAACTCTTCGGAGAACTGTCGCGGAGCAATCTCAACCTGCGATCGATCGTTTGTTAAACTTGTGCAAGCCAGGGAAAACCAACTGTCTAGCTTGATTCCATGAGACAAATCATTCTGGAAAAGATTGTTTCCACCTTACAACCTTTAGATTTTGTTCTCGCTTTGTGGCAAGGAGGTTCAGCAGCCCACGGATACACCGACGAGTGGTCTGACCTCGATATTGCGGTTGTGGTTGAAGATAACTGCGTGGAAGAAACATTTGAGATTGTTGAAAAAGCCCTCGCAGAAATTGGCGAAATCGAACTAAAATATCGAGTTCCCGAACCCGCTTGGCACGGTCAGTCGCAGTGTTTCTGGCGGCTCAAAGAAACCCCACCTTTTTTGCTAATTGATTTCGCCGTTTTCCGGCGCAGCAGCCGCAACGATTTTCTGGAAATAGAGAGACACGGGAAAGTGCCGATCGCCTTTGACAAAGCTAATTTAATTGTACCAATTCATTTGGATCGAAGCAAACATTTATCTACAATGCAGTCGAGATTCAACGAAATTAAAATCAGTTTCGATTTGCTGCAACCTCTGGTTAAAAAAGAGATTTATCGCGGACATTTAGTAGATGCGATCGGCAACTATCACAATTGGACGCTTCTACCCTTAGTCGAACTGCTGGGCATGATTTACCGTCCCCAGAGATACGACTTTGAACTCAAATATTTTAGCCGAGATTTTCCGCCAGAAATAATCGATCGCGTCGCACCCCTTTTCTGCATCGCCAATCTTGAAGATTTGGCAGAAAAACAGCAAATAGCAGAGGCTTTTTTTGCAGAGAGCTTACCGCTGGTTGAAGCTAAATTCGACTCCCATACCAATCATCAAAAGTCCAATCTGTAGGGAAACGGCAATGCCTTTTCCGGCGCGGGAATGATGCATACGATCGTTCCATTTATCTCTAGGAAAATTATCGAACAGGCAATACCGTTTTTCTACAAAAAATATGAACCCTGCAAAACCGTTTTTTTAGAAAAAATATGAACAAAACCAAGCCGTTTTATTACATTGATATTCTATTTTTAATAAGTAGTATAAAATTGAGAACTTTAGCAACACTTGCTTTAATTGGTATAAGAATGCCCTAACACTACCGCAATAGGCTCAAGGTTTCGTACCGAAAGCGATTAATATAGTAGCATCAACCTTAAAGATTAACATCTCGTGACAAAACTCAGCGTTAACATCAACAGAATCGCTCTCCTGAGAAACTCTCGAAACATCGGTATCCCCAGCGTTACGGAAGCCGCAAAAACAGTAATTGCCGCCGGAGCTCACGGCGTTACAGTCCATCCCCGCCCGGACGAAAGGCACATCAAAGCTGCCGATGTTTACGAATTAGCCAAAATGCTAACCGTCGAGTTCAACATAGAAGGAAATCCGTTTCAGCCACCATTTATGGATATAGTTTGCGATGTAAAACCTGCTCAGTGTACCTTGGTGCCGGATGCTCCCGACGTGCTAACATCGGATAGCGGTTGGAATATTTCCGAAAATCGCGATCGGCTCTTACCAATCATTCAAAAATTAAAAGACAACGGCATCAGAGTCAGCCTGTTTATGGACGCAGATGCTGGTTTCATGCCGCTAGCAAAAGAAGTTGGAGCAGACAGAGTAGAACTCTACACGGAACCCTATGCAACTGCTTTTCGCGAAGGTAGAGTAGAATCTGTTTTTCAACAATATGTCTTAGCAGCTCAAGCCGCTCAATCAGCAGGTTTGGGAGTGAATGCCGGACATGATTTAAATTTGCAAAACTTAGCTAAATTTTGCTCGATTCCTGATATACTAGAAGTATCGATCGGTCATGCTTTAATTGCGGAAGCGCTCGAAATGGGCTTGTCCAACACAGTACAAGCTTACCTAAAAATCCTGTCAGGTTCGTAGTACAAATTAACCTCGTGGGGAAGGGCGGCTTTTAAAGTGGTAAACTCATTTGTATCAGAGATACTAACTAAATCCGCCCCTACAAGCATACAGGATCAAAACTTACGCAAAAAGTGGTTTAACACGCTACGAATATGGTAAGGTGCGGTGTGTATAGCCATAAGAATTAGTCGATCGTCCAAAAATAGGTAACAGTAGGGGCCGTTACCCCGTGCGGGTGCTAGCCTTTTTATAGTAGCAACGCTCCTCCCACAGCCAAGACACCGGGTTTTTTGGGTGTGGGCATTTTTTTAGCAAGCTCCTCGGAAAAAGGTTGAATTTTCCTCGACAAAATTACTAATATTCTCTGATGATATTATGCGTAGGGAGTATCATTGAAATATCCTGACAAACTGAGGCTACTACTTAGCTCCCGCACTGCCAATCTGCTACCAGCAGGTTTTGTGCAAGTACGGGATATTTATGTGTATCCTCCATACTGCTGTAGCCGATCGCCAGATTTAATCCGGTGAAAACAGGCAAACACAAGTAACCATATACAACTCATTACCAATCGGAAGTGCGACATGAAAAAACTAATTTTACTGACTGGAATGCTACTCATGATGACGGCTAAATCAGTATTTGCCAGCCCAGTAGCCCCAAAAATTGGACCGAACGAGCTGATGGCTGCCTCGGAAATTACAGAAACCGTTAACAAAACCGCTACATCTGCCGCAGTTCCCAACCTCGAACCGATCGAGCGAATGTCAACCTCGGAAATTCGAGAAACGATCAACCAACCCACCACCTATATTTTTGAAGGCGTCAAAGGACGGGAACTCACTCTCTCCCTATGGGCGGGACAACTGACAGCCGAACTGTACAGTCCTAATGGTGAAAATATGGGGGTTATTGAAAAAACAGACAATCAGTGGGTGGGTCAGTTACCAGAGTCCGGGATCTACCGCGTGCGAGTTACCCCGAAAGGTGAGACCAGCAGCTTCGTACTCGGACGCGACTTTAACGCCAAGTGGACTTATAGGCCCGATCGCGCAATTCCCATAGCATTCAACGAAAAAGAAGCCACAGTCAAACTCAAAATGTCCGGTTACCAAATCCAGCCCATCACGGTTCAAGGCAAACAGGGACAGACAATCAGGGTGACTGCTAGCAAGAAAAATGTAGATCTGGCGATCGAATCTCCGTCCGGACAACTCCTCGATCAAGGCGAAGGTCAAACTTTTGCTCAACTCCCCGAGTCTGGCATATACCGGGTGATCGTAGTTGCTAAAAGACCAGTTAAGCCCTCAATCAAAGTTTATGTGCGATAGCTAAAGATGGCAAAAATACTGTCGCGCGATCGAATTTGCGCAGCCAAATTACCACAGCTCGTCCGCTCGGCGAGCTGTTTTTGCGCAAAATCAACCTTGGATCAGCGCTTCAAAACGTTCTTGTTTCCAAATGCAGCTTAAATCCGAGTCAGCTAAAGCTAGTTCTCGGTATAAATTAGGGATAAACTCCACAGCCCGCTGCAAATTGTCAAGAGCCAAATCAGCAAATCCCAGTAGCGCATAACAGCAAGCTTTATTGTAAAAAGCATTAGCAAAATCAGGATTTATTTCTAAGGCAATTTCGTAGCAAGCAATCGCCTCCGAGTAGCAGCCTTTTCGCGCCAATTCTACACCCCGGTTGTACCAAATCAAATAATCTTCAATGGAACACTCAGAGGTGGGAGTGAACTTGGCATTTCTCTGATTTAAACCTACTAATTTGCTCAAAGCCACTCTCCGTTCGCCCACAGCTTCGGCTCTGCCGGGTTTCAGAGCGAGCGATCGACTAAAACTAGCCACTGCTTGTTTGTAAAGTCCCATTGAGTTGGCAGCTATACCGCGATTGTACCAAGCCTTCGCGTCGTCAGGGTTAAACTCGATCGCCCTGTCAAAACTGTTGAGCGCCTGATAGTAAAGCTTGAGTTCCAACAGAGCATTACCTCGGTTGTACCACGCCCAAGCAGCCTCCGGGTATAATTTTAAAGAGCGATCGAAACTCAGAACCGCCTTATCGTAGAGCCCCATATCAATCAGCGTCAGTCCCCGGTTGTGCCAAATACTAGCCGCGCAGGGGTTGAACTCCAGAGCCCTGTCAAAACTGTTGAGAGCCTCCAACCAGCGGCCCAACTTTCCTAAAGCAATAGCCCGGTTGTGCCAGCCAAAGCTCGCATTCGGCTCCACTACCAAGGCCTCATCAAAACTATGTAACGCCTCTAAGTGCCGTTCTAAGTTCCCCAAAGCCATGCCTCGCCCAAACCAAGCCTTATAATGATCGGATTGCAACTTCACAGCTCTGTTAAAGTTTGCCAGAGCACCATGATCGTCGTTAGCTTCGAGGTGACGCGAACCCAGATGGTAATACCAAGCCGCTTCCAAGTTTTGAATTAAGTTCATAATATTTTGTATCTATCTTAGGGATGATTCTACATGAAACCATAGCAGGAGTAAAACTGTAATTTCACTAAAAATCTGAAAAATTTGATACAGGGCGATCGCCCGTACAAACTACCAGTAACAAACTCAACAATTGGCGGTCGAAACTAAATATTTTCCTCTCGTAAGATGGTTTTTTCGCTAACCTCACTTATCGCTTGTTGGAGGTGCTGCGCATCTCAAATCAGCGTGAATCACGCAACTATTTACCGCATCCCCAATTAGGTTTGCAGTTACACAAAGAGTCCTAGGGCGCCCAAAGTCTAACTGCAAATCTCATAGTGCGATCGAACTTCTGCTTGCCCAATTCAAGCAACCACAACCGCTGTTTTAGCATTCTCACTCAACAGCAACTGGCCTGTTGCATCAATACTAAAATCTTTCCCCAGCACAAAACCCTTGCCCATCAACCGCTGGCAAACAACCAGCGCAGTAATGCGGCGAATTTCTTCCATCACGTCAGCAGGAACCAAATAACTCAAACTCCAGATCACGGACTCGCAGTCATACCAAATCAAACGCTCAATACTGACAATCATCAAAGCAGCTACACTGTCAACAGACAGCCGCCCTCTCAGATCCGCAATCAAATCTTTACCAATTAAGCTATTGCGAGTCATCATCGCTCTAGCCATCTTCCCAATTTCTTGTTCGAGTTCTAAATGATTCATGCTTGGCACTGGCTTTTATATTTTTAAAGCACTACTCAGAGTAAAAACAGTAGCCGCTACCAGGCTCTGCCCTAGCGTAGCTGACGCAGGCTCTACCGCAACTCTTTTAACAAAGTATACCTAAAGAAAGATCCAAAATGTATCTAAAGGCAGATACCAAAATATATATTTTTTTTCATAAATAGGTGAACCAATTCCCACAAGCGTTTTTACGAGCAGCAAATTGAGTATTTGTGCTCGCTCAGACCCTGAGTAAAGTCAAAAATTGGTAAATTCGATACATACTTAAAGTAGTTATCTCAGAGAGAAAAAAATAATGGCTGCAAACCAGGCAGACATCGATATTGCCCCCTTGATCGACTACGGCCTGATCGACCCCACCGCCACGCCAGAGCAAGTAGAAAACTGTTGCCAACAAGCAGAGAGATTTGGCTTTGTCACAGTTTGCGTGTATCCCGCCTACGTCAGACAAGCCGTTGAGCTGCTGCACGGCAAACGTCCCAAAGTCTGTACAGTTATAGGTTTTCCCACTGGTGCTTCGACTTCAACGGTGAAAATTTACGAAGCTCTAGAAGCTGCAGATAATGGAGCAGTAGAGTTAGATGTCTCCGTTAACTTAGGATTGTTGAAAGCTGGAAGAATCGACGAATTCCACCGGGAATTAGCCCAAATTTGCGAAGAAACTAATCTCACCATCAAAGCAATTATCGAAAGTTCGCTCCTTTCCGATGCCGAAAAACAATTAGCGGCTGAGATTTGCATGGAAGCTGGTGTGGCTTACATCAAAACCAACACTGGCTTTTTTGGCCCGGCGAAAGTTGACGATGTGCGACTGCTGAAGGAAGTTACGAAGGGACGCATTGGGATTAAAGCGGCCGGCGGAATTCGTACTCACGAACAAGCTCTAGATTTGGTAGTAGCTGGGGCAACTCGTTTGGGGACTTCCCGCGGCCCAGAATTACTCCGCCAGCGCGATAATTTAGATAAAAGTCATTAGTCATTAGTCATTAGTCATTAGTCATTAGCAATGGCTAATTGGGAATTGGTTCGCCCTTACGCACCCTACAACTAAAAGTTCTGCGTCCAGGACTGTTTTTGCTACTGTCTAATAACAATACTTCGGACAGTTTTTGATTGCCAACTGTAGAATGACTGTTCCAGGTCGATCGACCAACGAGGACAATGAAACTGTCCGAAGTATTGTAGTAAATCTAAAATCTAAAATCTAAAATCTAAAATCGAGTGACTCGAACTTACAAAGCAACTGGAATCAATCTCAAGAGTGCGCCCATCGGCGAATCCGATCGAGTGCTGACAGTTTTGACCCGGGAATTCGGCTTAATTCGAGCCGTAGCACCGGGTGTTCGCAAACAGCGATCGACCATTGGCGGTAGAAGCGAATTATTTGTCGTCAACGAATTACTAATTGCTAAAGGCCGATCGCTCGACAAAATTACCCAAGCCGACACGGTACAATCCTATCCGGGTTTGAGCCGCAACCTCGGGAAACTCGCAGCCGCGCAATATCTGGCCGAATTGGCGATCGCCACCTCCCTTTCCGACGAGCCCCAAGAAGAACTCTTTTGGTTGCTGGGCGAACACTTGAGCCGTTTGGAGCGTTTGTCCGATCGCACAGAAATCGAATCCGCCGCCGTGCTTGTCGCCCACCTCAGCCACGGCATTTTTCACCTGCTAGCCTTAGCAGGCGTCGCGCCCCAAGTCCAAGTCTGCTGCGCCACAAGACAGCCGCTCATCCCAAATTTCACCGATCCGAACTGGCAAACCGGGTTTAGTATACCCTCTGGGGGAACCTTCAGCTTGTCCGAGCTAGCTAACCTAGAGGCAGAACTCTCTTCAGAAATCGGTAGCTTGTACAAATCCGCTTCCCGTGCCCGGCAAACGAATGGCAGCAAACACTTGACAAATTTCGAGATAAATGCTAAGGAATTAGCAGCGCTGCAACAGTTGGCTAGTCCAGAACTAGGAGAGGGGATTGCCGATCGAACACCTTGGGTATCTATCGAAAATATTTTGCGGCAATATGCCCAGTATCATTTAGGTTGCACGATTCGCTCGGGAAGCTCGATCGACACCTACTTAGAGAATTTTGAGTTTTAAATTTTGAGTGTTGAGTTAAATAGGTGAACGAACCATCGTACATCGCACCCCCAGCCTGCGGGATACCCGAACCTGCCGGCAATTTCAGGTAAATTCTCAAGGTTGTTGCGACATCAGATAATAGATATAGATAAATTTACGAGATTATTAATAAACTTAGGGGTTAACACCTCTATTTTAAATTCCCATCCCCCCAACCTCCACCATCCCAGGCCATCCACCCCAAATCCTATGATGCGACTGTCCGATTCTGATTTGAGAATATCTGTTTTAGCTGTGACCCACCACAAGATGGAAGAACGAGAAAATTTTCCCGATTTTCGCTCCGATCCCATCTTGGTCGATCGACAATGGAGCAACGTCCAAGACCCAGAAATGGATAAATACCCCACAACTCCAGAAACAGACTGGAACAACGGAAAAAGCCAAGAACCCGAAGCAATCCCCCCGGTTCCCACACCAGAGCCAGCAGCAGAACTCTCCGAAGCAGTAGCCGAAATTCCCGAAAAAGAAACAGGATTTCTGCCAGTTCTGAAAAACCGAAATTTTTTAGCACTTTGGAGCGGGCAAGTTTTCTCTCAACTAGCAGATAAAGTTTATCTCGTACTGACGATCGCCCTCGTGGCCAGCCGCTTTCAAGCGCCAGATCAAACCATCAGCAGGTGGGTATCAGCAATCATGATCGCCTTTACCATTCCCGCAGTGCTGTTCGGGGCCGCCGCAGGCGTGTATGTCGATCGCTGGTCGAAAAAAGCAGTGCTGGTAGCCACAAACCTCCTGCGGGGAGGCTTCGTTTTAACATTGCCCGTGCTGCTGTGGCTCTCTGACGGGTGGGAACTCGGTCAACTGCCGCTCGGATTCTGCTTGCTGCTGCTAGTAACATTCCTAGTCTCGACCCTAACTCAATTTTTCGCCCCAGCAGAACAGTCAGTGATTCCCCTAATTGTGGAACGCCGCCACCTGCTATCAGCAAACTCCCTCTACACCACAACCATGATGGGTTCGGTGATTATTGGCTTTGCAGTCGGAGAACCCTTACTAGCTTTAGCCGACACCCTATTTTCCAACCTCGGCGGCGGACTCGGCATCGGCAAAGAATTAGTAGTAGGCGGAAGTTACGCCTTCGCCGGAGTGCTGTTGCTGTCGATGAAAACAGGCGAAAAAACCGATGCCGAACACGAACCGCCACACCCCTTAGCAGATTTGCGAGACGGCCTGCGTTACATCAACGATCAACCCAAAGTCCGCAATGCTTTAATTCAACTAATTATTCTATTTTCGATTTTTGCAGCCTTGGCAGTTCTAGCGGTGCGGCTGGCAGAAATCCTCCCGGGTATGAAAGCATCGCAATTTGGCTTTTTGCTGGCTGCGGTGGGCGTTGGCATGGCTGCTGGGGCGGCGACAGTCGGTTATCTGGGCCACAAATTTTCTCACTCCCAACTGAGTTTAATCGGCTCTATCGGCATGGCACTTGCTCTGATGGGCCTTTCTGCATTTACACACCATTTGTGGCTCTCGGTGCTGTTCATTACCCTGTTAGGTTTATTTGCCTCATTGGTGGGAGTACCGATGCAGACTACAATTCAAGCAGAAACCCCAGAAGAAATGCGGGGAAAAGTCTTCGGGCTGCAAAACAATGCGACTAATATCGCTTTGAGTTTACCGTTGGCTTTGGCCGGTGTAGCAGAAACTTTTCTGGGTTTGCCGACAGTATTTTTGGGTTTAGCAGGATTAGCGATCGCTGGGGGTGTCTTAACCTGGTATATTTCCCGTAGCACTAATAGCAAAGTCGATCGAATCTAAAAAATAACAAACTCTGATTTACTGGAATGCACATCGCTTGGCTAGGAAAAAAATCACCTTTTTGCGGTAACGTCACTTACTCCAGGGAAGTCACCAACGCACTATTAGACCGGGGATACCAGGTCAGTTTCCTGCACTTTGCCCAAGAAGCGGGCCCGCTGGACAGGAACAATACGGCGTGGAGTATGGCAAATGGTTCGTGGGGAAAGGGAATTGCTCAAACCTCATATACCAATACGCTATCGCCCGCCAGTTGCAACGAAGTCTCTTTACCCTGTCACTACAAATCGCAAATTTATACGATTCCCACTCTCAAGTCCCGCACAGTGCTGATGAAATCTCTGCGGCGGCTGAAACCCGATGTTGTTCACGCTTCCCTGACGCTTTCGCCTCTAGACTTTTTGCTGCCGGAAATTTGTCAAGAATTGAAGTTGCCTCTGGTGGCGACTTTTCACCCCCCGTTCGATCGCAAATTGCGGAATTTGACATCGGGAACCCAACACCTGATGTATCAACTGTACGCTCCGTTTTTGGCTCACTACGACTCGACGATCGTATTTTCTTACATTCAGCGAGATATTTTGGTGCGCTTGGGAGTGCCGGAAGAACGGGTAGCCGTGATTCCCAACGGAGTAGACGCGGTGAAGTATTCGCCCGGGCCTTCGGGGTTGAAGTCGCAATTAAAAGCCGATCGAGTTTTTGTTTACCAAGGCCGCATTGCTCCGGAGAAAAATGTCGAGGCTTTGCTCAAGGCCTGGAAACAGTGCAATTTTGGCCGTGGCAACGTATTGGCGATCGTGGGCGACGGGCCCCTAGCTGCCTCGCTCCAACTGTCTTACGGCGAAGATGATGGCATTGTGTGGCTCGGATTTGTTGCCGAGGAGGAACGGCGGATCGAAATTCTGCGGGGTGCAGACGTATTTATTTTGCCTTCTTTGGTGGAGGGGCTGTCCCTGTCGCTGCTGGAAGCGATGGCCTGCGGTTTAGCTTGTTTGGCCACCGATGCGGGTGCTGACGGCGAGGCCTTGGAGGAAGGCGCGGGGGTAGTTTTGAACACTCAGCGGGTGCGGAGTCAGTTGCAAACCTTGCTGCCGCTGTTTTGCGACCATCCTGAGTTTGGAATGGTGCTCGGTCAAAAAGCACGCCAACGGGCGATCGAGCGATACACTCTCAGTCAGAATATTACTGAGTTGGAAAAGCTGTACTCAGAGGTTTTGCAAAAGCAGCGCGTGCCGCTTCGGGGGTTGGCATAAAAGATTATGGATTATTTTGGAGTAGGGAAACGGCATTGCCGTGTCCTCTTTGCTCGCTCCCACGCTCTCTCTGGGGATGTAGAATTACCCATAATTAGGACACGGCAGTGCCGTTTCCCTACAATTAATCGGGTAATGGTTACATCTCTGGCGATCGCAATGGATTATTTTGGGGTAGGGAAACGACATTGCCTACCCTCCCGGCCGCAAATAATCCAAAAGTCGATCGCCCGAATCGGCCCGAATCAAAGCAACCACAACATCCGGCAAACTTCCCAAACTCGGATAAACAAAATAACGCGGTTCCCACCGCGGCCCAAACTTATCTTTAAAACTGTGCAATCCCTTAAAATTATAAAACTTGCTCAAGTGATCCGAAAGATAAATCAAAACCTTTTCCAACCGCCCGGATTTCTCAGCTTCTCCGACTCCAGCCAAAGCCGACAAACCCAAATCAAATTCTTGATATCCCAATTCTTGACAGTGCTGCAACATCGAAGCAAACAAACACTCCATCGTGCCATTTTCCACCTCAGTGCGACGCCGCATTAAATCAACTCCAACTACCCCATTTCCCGCCGATATCATATTAGCAAAAGCACTAATTCTACCGTCGGGAGTGTGGATGGCTGCGACACGAGTTTCCCGCAAATATGCCTCGTCAAACCAACCCACTGAAAACTTTTTTTCCGCGCCTTGAACCATTTGCAGCCACTCGTCGCTGACGAGTTTCATTTGGCGCATCAATTCGGAACTTAAAGGAGGTTCGTAAAATTCGATTTGATAACCGACTTTTGTAAGTCTGTTGATAGCAGTTCTCAAGTTTTGATTGCTCTTGCCTTTGAGAGTAAAAGTTTTGAGATTGACAATAGCTTCTTCGCCAATTTGCACCGCTCGAAAACCGAGAGTAGAATACATTTCTAGATCGTCGGGCAAAGTTTGATAAAATGCTGGATACCAATCGTTGCGATCGCAAAATTCTTGAAACTCCAGAATTGCTTCTTTGCGGTCTTCAGCGGGCCCGATGGGGTCTCCCAAAGCAATCGCACCTCTACCTTTCGACACATAGGCGATCGTAGTTTTTCCCGAAAAACTAAAATAATAAGATTTATCCGGAAGCAAGGCCAGTCTCGCTAGCGTTGTCCGCCCGTATTTTGCTACAACTTCTTGAGCTTTATTCCGTTCCGAAATACTTGCCGAATTTCGCAGCAGCACCGGCCGCAACAGCATCAAAAGTGCGTAACCAAGCGTTACCGTACCCACAGCATAAATCGAATCGGCAAAAAAGTTAGCAAACCGAGTTTGCGGAACCAACCCCGCATTGTCCGCCGTAAAAAACATGGCAAAAGTCTGGAACAAAGCTGTGTCTAAATCAAAATTAACCGCTTGTCCGTTAACTTGAAAACCCTCATCCAGAATGTAAAAACCCGCCGTTCCGTAAGCCAGCGTAAACAGCAAAGCCCCCAGCAAAACCCGGATTCCTTGAGCAATTGAAGGGCGATCGGATTTAGCCGTAAACGTCTGTCGCATCACCAACAATTGAAACAGCAGCACCCCAGAAAGCAAGCTTTCTTCAACATCCAATCCCTTGACTAAATGAATTACAATAGAAACGATTAACAATCCCACAGTCAGCAACCAAGCGATCCGCTTGCGCCGCAACAAATTAGTTGCCAGAGTTAGCAGCATAAATCCGATAACTGCTGCAAAAAAATGCCCGCCCGCACGCACGGGAAAAGGGAAAAATGGTTCTAGCCAATTTTGGCGATCGGGTAAACTGGGAGTTACAGCAGACAGCAGGTTAATAACTCCTACCAATCCGGTTAAAAATGATGCAGTCCAGAGTCCAATCCTAGTTTTTTGGGGTAACACTGTTGACCTTTCTAATTTTTCTGTGTTGCCAGTGATATTTTAAACTGTTTTCCAACATAACTCAAAGAATCCGCTAAATGCTTGTGCCAATAATTCCAACCGACATCCGGGCCGACAATCCCGTGTCCTCCCGGAAATTTGTTAAACTTGTTAGCAATACCCAAACTGTTTAATTGCTCGTGAAACTGTTGAGTAGAACTCAGAAAGTCTGCGTCTGCTTCCCCGGCATCCAAATAAGCGCGCAACTGCTGTTTATCTTTAACACTAAGTTTTTCCACTAAATATTTAGGACTGTTAGCCTTGCCGCTTTGATCTGTAAAATAACCGCTGTGGCTGAACAAAATATTAAAATTATTCAAGTAGCGCAAACCGATATTAAAAGCTCCCCAACCCCCCGAAGATTGTCCTCCCATTGCCCATAATTTGGGGTCTTCCAGCGTTCTGTAGCGCGATTTTACGATTTTCACTAACTCGGAGCCGATCGCGCTTCCCACCTTACCGTTGGGCCCGTCAAAATACTGCGGGTCCCACAAAGGACTCGTACCCCGCTTGTCGTTCCCGTCAGGAGTAATTACAATTGATGGCGGCAATCTTTTGCTTTTATATAAATCGTGAAGCACAGAAGTAACAGCAGCTTTGTCTTGATAAGCGCGCGCGTCTCCGTGCCCGCCGTGCAGCAAAAAAATCACTGGATAGCGCTGTTTGGGATTTTTTGCGTACCCAGGCGGCAAAATTAAGCCGTAGGTGCGCTCTGAATTCATAGCCGCACTTTTATATGTTTTGAGTTGAAAATTTAAGTCAGCATCAGCCACTACTTTCGGAGGGTCTAACTGAGGTGCTCCGGCAATAAAAACGTACCAGTATCCACTCGCACCGAGGAGGAGGATTGTACCGGCACCGATACCTAAAACTTTTCCCAGCCACTTAGGCATACTTTCAATCTCTCTTTTTTGTCTGCGATCGCAATCCGTACATTATATGCAAGTATATTGTAGAACTGTAGGTGAGGTCGAGCGCACATTTTGCAGCTAAACTGCAACGGTCACTGGGGATCGTTCCACAGTTAAACTGCAACGATGTTAAATTCTTCAATTCTTTAATCTAAAATCGTATGACTTATCACAATCCTACTCCTACAGTTGATATTATCATCGAATTGGTCGATCGCCCGCACCGCCCGATCGTACTCATCGAACGCCGCAATATTCCCTACGGCTGGGCAATTCCCGGCGGTTTTGTCGATTACGGGGAAGCAGTAGAAACGGCGGCCAAACGTGAAGCTTTAGAAGAAACAAGCTTGAATGTAGAATTAATTGAGCAATTTTACGTTTATTCTGACCCAAATCGCGACGCCCGCGAACACACTATCAGTATTGTATTTTTGGCTTCCGCAACGGGTGAACCTCAAGCCGCCGACGATGCTAAAAATTTACAGATTTTTGAATCTTGGCAGATTCCCCATCAATTATGTTTCGATCACGATCGCATTTTACGAGATTATTGGCGTTACCGTCATTATGGATTGCGGCCGCGTTTGTAAGGTGAGGATTTTTTAACCGCAGATGCACCCGGATTAAGGCAGATTGATTGCTATGATTTATCTGTGATTTATCTGTGTTAATCTGCGGTTAAATTCATTAAACTAAATTCTATGGCAAGCTTGACAATATTAGGCGGAGGTGCTTGGGGTTCGGCACTGGCCAATCTGGGAGGCAAAAAAGGCGATCGAGTTAATTTGTGGTCGCGCAGCAGTTCTTTTAATCTAGAATCAGTTATAACAGGTGCGGATGTTGTTGTTTCGGCAGTTTCAATGAAAGGAGTTGGAGCAACGGTTGATCGACTGCTGGCGTTAGAGTTAAGTCCCGATACAATTATAGTTACCGTAACCAAAGGTTTAGACCCGGCGAGTACGCGCACTCCGTCTCAAATTTGGCAAAATGCGTTTCCTAACAATTCAATTGTGGTACTTTCTGGCCCTAATCTTTCCGAGGAAATTCAGAAAGGATTGCCGGCTGCAACGGTAGCGGCGAGTTGGGATTTAGCGGCGGCCAAGCAAGTGCAAAATATTTACAGTTCTGATATTTTTCGGGTTTATGTGAATGAAGACCCGCTGGGGACTGAGTTAGGTGGAACTTTGAAAAATGTATTTGCGATCGCCGCTGGTGTTTGCGACGGTTTACAATTAGGAACTAATGCTAAATCTGCTTTGCTGACTCGCGCTTTGCCGGAAATGATTCGGGTGGGAGTTCGTTTGGGAGCTCGCGCAGAAACTTTTTACGGTTTGTCTGGTTTAGGAGATTTGCTAGCTACTTGCAACAGTCCTTTATCGCGCAATTATCGGGTTGGTTTCGGATTGGCTGAAGGCAAATCTTTAGAGCAAATTTTGCACGAATTGCAGAGCACTGCTGAGGGTGTCAATACTACTAATGTGTTGATTAATTTGGCTAATCAACGCGGCATTGAAGTGCCTGTTTCTCGTCAAGTTTATCGCTTATTAAATGGTGAAATTACTCCTGAACAAGCTGTTTTATCGCTGATGGAACGAGCTTTGAAACCGGAGTAAGTAAGTTTTTTAGCATTAAAACTTAACTCTTTGGGCGGGCAAGATGCCCACCCCACAAGA